>JAUZPX010000099.1 GCA_030705695.1 Bacillota bacterium | reverse complement strand
ATATAATCTGTTTGAAGCCGTTGAAGCTGCGCATTAAAAATATTTTCAAAATCATCTCTCTTTTTAATAAGATAAGGAGGAATTTTGGTTGCGAGCTTTATACTCTCACGATATCCGTTTTAAAGAATATTGCCGAGAACGATTTCATTATTTCCATATATATATGCAGTATCAAAATAGTTCACGCCGCTATCAATTGCGTGAATTACTTCACGGCGTGCTTCTTCAAAGTTTTTTGGAAGACGCATGCATCCAAAGCCAAGAATTGATAACTCATCGCCGTTTTTTGGATTAATTCTGGTATTCATATACTCGTCCTCATTTAGTTTATTATATGTATATTTTTATGCTCCAGCAGGTGTAAAGATTTACAGTATTCTAAAATAATTTTATATTAAGAAACCGTGATATTATCTTTAATTTTTTTAAATAGTGCATCTCCAATGCCTTTTACGTTTTTAATGTCATCAATTGTCTTAAAATTACCGTGCTGTTCACGATATTTCACGATTCTTTCAGCAATAACAGGACCGATTCCAGTAAGATTTTGATCGAAATCACTTGCAGTGGCAGTATTAATATTGATTTTTACGGAAGCATTTTTAATTTTTGAAGTGCTTTTCAAAGAACTATTTGTAACGGTTGCAGATTGTGCGGAATTTGTATCCTGCACTTGATATATTGTAGGTTTTGGTATGTAAAATGCATTATAGCCTATTAAAATGGCAGCGGCAAACAATGCAACAATGATTAAAATTGATTCAGGCGTATGTTCTTTTAATTTCATATCTTCACCTGTGCTTTCAGAAGTTAACCATTATTATTATACATGTCTTAAATTGCGTTTGCAATGTATTATTTTTGTAATTGTCCTCATATAATGAAATGGAAAATTTGGATATGCAGGTGATTGGGTGAAGCGAAAAATAATTTGTATTGTTCTTGCCCTGACAATTGCTGCCACGGCATTTTTTGGGTTCGGCGGCGTTACAACAGAAAAAAGCAAATTTATTAAATATGTCGATTTCAACGCGAGTTACAGTGCTATGTGCTATGCGATGAAAGCCGATATCGATTCGCAAAAAACAGATGTAAAAATCAGCTGGATTGATATTTTATCTTATCTGGCGGCAAAATACGGAAATGATTTTAAAAAATATAAATCAAAAGATGCCGATGCATTTATAAAGCGAGTAAAAGCAGGCGAAAAAATCGAAGATATTACAAAAGATATGAAATATTTCAGCTACTATAAACAGTGTTTTGATGCAGCACTTGGTGGCTTTGTGGGCAAATATAAAGAGCAGACAACTGTAGACGGAAAAGTTGTCTGGCAAGAAAAATACGGATTAAAAGTCTTTTCGCCGATTGCAAAGACATATCCTTACTCAGATTTTGATGATTTCGGAGCAGGACGTTCGTTTGGATTTAATAGAAAGCATTTAGGTCATGATTTAATGGGCGCAACAGGAACCCCTGTAATTGCTATTGAAAGCGGTACAGTAGAAGTTATGGGTTGGAATAGATACGGCGGTTGGCGTATCGGAATTCGCAGCTATGACAAAAAACGTTATTACTATTATGCACATTTGCGTCAGAACCGACCTTTTGCTGCCAACCTTAAAGAAGGAATGACAGTAAAAGCAGGCGATGTTATAGGGTATATAGGGCGCACAGGGTACAGCGACAGTGAGAATGTAAACGGAATTAATCAAAGCCATCTTCATCTTGGAATGGAACTGATTTTTGACGAAAGCCAAAAAGAAAGTGATAATGAAATCTGGATTGATATGTATGCAATTACTATACTTTTGCAAAAGCATAAAAGCGAAGTACAGCGTAACCCTGACACCAAGGAGTTCACACGATTATATCAATATGATGACGAAATAAAAAATTAATTTTTAAATAACGGGATTTAACGGTAATATTTGATTAAGCAGATTACCATAAAAATTTTACTTGAAAGCGCCATTTTTCTATGCTATAATGATGTCGCTAATTATGTAAGCGCATCTTAACTATGGCTCGGGAAAGATGGCGGCTTTTATATTTATTGAGCCGGAAAGGTTTGGTATTTCTAATGAACCTAAAAACAAATAAGAGAATAGTATCGTTTATTTTAGCAACTCTTTTATTGGTAGGAATGATAAGTGCTGTTTTCGCATCAACAATAACTGTAGGTGCAACTACATATTACAATTATCAAGGTTTTAAGTATTTTTCGCTTAACAGCACTTCTGTTGAGATTGACGGCTATATACAAACGCCGGTACCATCCTCAATTAATATTCCATCAGTAATAGACAATAAAAATGTTACAAATATCGGTGCTTCGGCATTCAGCGGTATGACAGATATAACATCTTTGACGATTCCGTCAACCGTTACTTTGATTGCACCCCTCGCATTTTCAGGATGTACAGGATTAACTTCCTTAGTGATTCCTGATTCGGTTCAATCACTCGGCATTGGTGCATTTCGTGATTGCTCGAATTTAAGCTCAGTAACATTAGGAAGCGGTCTTACAGCTATTCAGATGCAATGCTTTACAAACGATACTTCTTTAAGCAGCATAAGCGTTCCGTCTAATTGTCAAACTATCGGTGAATATGCATTTAGCGGTTGTACTGCCCTTAAAAGCGTTTCAATCTCAGAAGGTGTTACCGATATCGATAGCAATGCTTTTAGCGGATGTTCAGCTATAACAGATTTGACTGTTCCAAACAGTGCAGTAACTTTCGGCTCTAATGTTTTTAATGGATGTACTGGTTTGGTTAATGTTACATTAGGTAACGGAGTTTCCGATTTATCGATGTTTCCGTTTGCAAGCTGTGCAAATTTGAAATCTGTTACAATCGGTGATGGTGTTACAGCAATTCCCGATAATACATTTTATCAGTGTCAGACACTTACTGATGTAAGCCTTGGTAATAACATTACGTCTATTGGTTCAGCAGCTTTTGAAAATTGTATCAGCTTAAAAAATTGTACGCTTCCTAGTGGCTTGCTGACTATTAGTACGAAAGCATTTGAGAATTGTTTTGCGTTAACAGATGTTGTGATCCCTGATTCTGTTAAGATCATGCAGCCATATTCGTTTACTGGATGTAAAAATCTTGCAAATATTACTCTTGGTAAAGGATTAACCGATATTTCAAATGCGTTCATTAACGATACAAGCCTAACCACTGTATGTATTCCTTCAACACTGACAAGTATCGGAACAAGCGCATTTTCAGGATGCACAGGTTTGCAAAAAATATTAATTGGAAGCCAAGTCACAAGTATTGATAACAGTGCATTCTTAAACCACAGTGCGGCACTTACTTTTTACGGATATTCAGGTTCTACGGCACAGACTTACGCCGGTACAAACAATATCAATTTTGTTTCTATTGATAATGTTGATAAATCCGCATTGAATACAGCACTGAATGCTGCTAATACAATATTAAGCGACCCATTAAATACATTAAAATATTCGGCAGATTCAATCGCCAACTTGCAAAGTGCTTATAATGCTGCATATGCAGTTTCGCAAAATTCCATGGTAAATCAGAGCGATGTTAATACGGCTCTCAGTAATTTGACTGCGGCTCAGCAAGGTCTTGTTAAATACTTAATAGGTGACATTAACTTGGATGGAAAGGTTAGCTTAAAGGATTCAACAACAATTCAAGAGTACCTTGTTAAGCTGAAAACATTGACAACGCTTCAGTTGTATCTCGGTGATGTAAATGGAGATGGCAAAACAACCTTGAAGGATGCAACTATAATTCAGAAATATTTAGCAGGAATGATTAATTCTTTAGGCTAAAGTTTATAGTAAATTAATCTAAAAACTGTACAGCCATAGCGGTCAATTTTCTGCTGTGCTGTGTTGTCCTCGTCGGAATCCGACAGGATTCCATCCTCCTCCGTCTTGCGCATCAAAAAATCGCCTCGCAAATCCAAGTACACTTTTCAAGTTAATTGACTATATTTTGAAAATATAATATTAATTATTTAAAAAGCAAGTCATATTATTGACTTGCTTTTTTGTTGACATTTTTATTCTATTGATATAATATAGTTATACAAATCATACTTTTCTAACATTACTTACCCATAGGAGGATAAAATATGAAAAAGCCTGCGCCAAAAGGCAAATATGCATGGGCGGTAAAAGTTGGTGAAAAAGGTCAATTCGTAATCCCAAAAGAAGCCAGAGATGTTTTTGGAATAAACCCCGGTGATACTATTATTGTACTTGCTGATGAGAAAAAAGGAATTGCTATTCCACCAAAATCAATGTTTGCAAAGCTTGCACAAGCCATATTTGATGGAGATATTTCGGAAAGTGATGATGAAGAATGAGTATTTTAGAGGTTAAAAATCTTAATAAAAAATATCCTTTTTTTGAGCTTAAAGATGTGTCTTTCAATCTTGAACAAGGCAAAATAACAGGATTTATAGGCAAAAACGGTGCCGGGAAAACGACAACATTAAAAGCTCTTTTTAATTTTGTACACCCAGACAGCGGTGAAATTTCATTTTTCGGAGAGAGTTTTTCAAAAAATGAATTTGAAATAAAACAACGGATCGGGTTTGTTTCGGGCGGAATTGATTATTATTCCAAGAAAAAAATAAAAAACATTACTGCAGTTACAAAATCTTTTTATGAAAAATGGGATGATTCCGCCTACAAAAAATATATAACTATGTTTGGACTGGATGAAAACAAAACGCCGTCGCAGCTTTCTGCAGGAATGAAAGTCAAGTATTCCTTGGCAATTGCTTTATCACACAATGCCGAACTGCTTATTCTCGATGAACCTACAAGCGGTCTTGATCCTGTTTCAAGAGATGATTTGCTTGATATTTTCATGGAGCTTTGTAATGAGGGAATTACCATCTTGTTTTCAACCCATATTACCTCTGACCTTGATAAATGTGCCGATAACATTATTTATATAAAGAACGGCAAAATTTTAGCGGAATCCAAAATAAACTCATTCGTTAAAAGCTACAAGGTTTTAGAGTTTACCGGCGAAGACGTAACCGATGTTCTTAAGCAAAAGCTTATTGGTCGAAAGAAAACGAAAAATGGCTATTCAGCGCTAATAAAAACATCTGATTTACAAGGAGTTACCATTAACTGCAAAGAAGCCGATCTTGAAGAAATTATGATACACATCGAGAAGGAGGGAGAAAATTGAGAAAATTACTTAAAAAAGAAATATCTCTTTCCATGCACCCAACTGCGGCTATTTTTCTTTTGCTTTCCATGATGCTGCTTATACCAAATTACCCGTATTATGTAATTTTCTTCTATACAAGTCTTGCAATATTTTTTACATGTCTTTTAGGCAGAGAAAATAATGATGTGTTTTTCTCCATGATGCTTCCAATACATAAAAAAGATATAGTTAAAGCAAGGATTTCTTTCGTTGTTCTTCTGGAGCTTGCGCAAATAATTATTGCAATACCTTTTGCATTTTTGCGGCAGTCAATGCCTGTGCCTCCAAACGAAGTTGGAATGGGCGCAAACATTACTCTTTTCGGATTTTCTTTTATTATGCTTGGGGTTTTTAATCTGGTATTTTTCAGCATTTACTATAAGGATGTCACAAAAGTAGGTGTAGCATTTAATATATCATGTATTATTGTTTCTTTGTATATTACTGTTGCCGAAACATGTGCTCATGTGGTACCGTTTGTGAAAAATTATCTCAATACAAATGACACACAGTATATTCCTTACAAATTGATTGTACTGGTGATAGGCATAGTTATTTACGCAGCACTTACTTTTGTGGCGTATAATAAATCCGTAAAATCTTTTGAAAAGCTAGATCTTTAAATTTAATTTCAGTAATTATTCATTTCCTTTTAAAGCTTCCACCATATCAATCTTGCGCAGAGAAATCATGGTTATGCGGTTAACAATCCATGTGAAAAGGAATGTAAGCGCTGCACTTATAACAAAACTGGCAGGCAAAATAGATTTTACGAAAATAACCCCGTCAACTTCAATGCTGCCAAGGGTTTTGCTGTGCAAAAAGATTCCGCCAAATATTCCCAGTATGATTCCAATAAACGTGAGAATATAGTTTTCTCTTGTTATATATCTGGATACTTCTTTGTCGTAAAACCCGAGGACTTTTATTGTGGCAATTTCTCTATAGCGCTCGCCAATGTTGATCATTGTCAGCGTATAAAGCACCACAAAAGCGAGAAGAACAGCAGAGATTATGACAAGCCAAATTACATAATTCAGGCTCTTAACCATATCGTGGAAGGTTTGCTCTATGTCTGAACGGAAGCTGATAGCGGCTGTGCCGTTATGCTTCATTATTTTGGAAGAAATTGCATCGTGTGCGGTATTTGTGCTTAAATTTGTCAAAATCTGATTAACATCAACTTTGCTTCCATAGACTTTTAAATAGCTTGCAGGCGACATAAAGACATAATTAATCAAATAATTTTCTGCGATTGCATCAATATGAAAACTATGGCTGTGCGTGTCATCATCTTGAATGGTGAGCGTGCCGCCTTTTTTTAGGTTTAAAAGCTGTGCAAGCTGTTGCGTAATGACAACTCCATTATCTGACAAAGAAATGGGATCTCCTGTTTTGAAAGATGTCGGAACAGTACGCAGCAGAAAATATTTTGGAAATTCATCAGGATGTTGCGGTACAAGCAATGAACATTCTTCGCTTTTTGTTTTGTTTTTTATTGTGATATTTTTGTATGTGCTTTTCATATAGGAAGTTACTCCGGAAGTATGTTTGAGCGTATTTGTAATATCGGTGATCTGATTGGAAGTAACGT
>JAUZPX010000098.1 GCA_030705695.1 Bacillota bacterium | reverse complement strand
CCTTCTCTTTTTTTCAAGCATCCATAAAGCCCCGATTTTTTTTTGCTTCTCCGATTTTAAAAGCGGTATAGCTATAGAACCTAATTTTTTTGCAGATATTGCTTTTATAGCTGCAGCACTTCCGGAAATATGTTCTGTTTGGGATACAATTTCTTTTTGTTCCAGCAAATACCCTAAATATGTAGGATCAATGTTTTCATTCGGACGTATAACCAGTAGGTTTTGTGAAGCGACCGCCGGTAAATCTTTTGGGCAAACAATATAAACATAAGAAGGATTAAGGCGCTTCATAATAATATCATTCATTCTTAGCACCTGATGATCAGCCACTTCTATATCGCTAAATATTGTGGTTAATTCTTCAATCTTCCCAACATCCGAAAAACTGTTTGGTTGAAACATTGAATATTTATATTTGCCGTTGAGTTTATTGTATACGTTAATACCCATCATGATTTCAGCCATCTCGTCGAGTCGTCTCCTTTGGGCTACCATAGGTCACACCTGCCTTTCGATCGGATTATATCACCATCAATTACCAATGTCAATATATTTTTTTGTTAGTTCCTAACTTTTTTTATTTTTAAATATAAATATACGCGTGTCTCAATATATTAACATAATTCCTATTTCAAGCCCTAACTCTAGTAAGCAAATTAAAACGCCCAAACACTTATATTCAGGCGTTTTAAGATATAGATATTAAGTTTTATTCCACCATCCAAACAAACCGTTCTATTTTGTGTTGTCTATATGTACCGTGCTCTTGCTGACGCCGAAGCGCTTTGCGGCTTCACGAACGGTGGCGCCGCTTGCGGCGATATAAGCCCCAAGCATCAACACCCTGTCCGAGATCGGGTCCAAAGTCCCGTATTCCTTCCCGTACCGTCCCCTTTTCATCCTCCGCCCTCCCAATTTTTTTATAATGTATGCAGAGTCAAGGTCGAAAAATAACCGATATTTCGGTTTCTTTTGGCCTGGCTTTCAATTTATAAGCAAAAAACAATCGGCATGGTGATGCCGTTTTTATGAAAGCTGTTGAAAAATGTCAATTTCTGTGATACGATAATATTACTTACGTTAGGCATTCCCAAATCGCACTGTTTTTCTGACTTCCTGCTAAAAGGTTTTATAATTACATCGGCATTTGAAAATCGATAATCGCCCCAAGATCAAGCAGCATAATTAAAAACTCAGGGAGGACTTTTCATGAAAAAAGCCAAGGTCAGCGGACTGTTCAAATTTTTGATCGCGTTCACTTTCGTCGCGATGGTAACTGTCAACGCACTAGCGAACATCCTGCCCATCAACAGCATCACTACCGGCGCGGTATCCGATTCCTACCCCAATCTATTTGCACCTGCGGGGTTTACATTTGCCATCTGGGGACTCATTTATCTGCTGCTTGCGGCGAGCACGCTCTATCAGATCGGACTGTTTCGCGGCAAAGAAGAACCCGATGTGACCCTTTTGCGAAAAGTCGGCTCGATGTTTGTCGTCTCCTCGCTTGCCAACACCGCATGGATTTTCGCCTGGCATTATAACCGCATCGCGCTGTCGTTGATTCTCATGCTCCTTCTGTTATGCTACCTCATCGACATCAACGGCAATCTCAACGCCGCACCCCTGTCCGTGCGTGAGAAATGGTTCCTCCGGCTTCCCTTTTCGGTCTATTTCGGCTGGATTACGGTGGCGACGATTGCAAACGCGATAGTGTTCCTCGTGAGTATCGGGTGGAATCGCTTCGGCTTGTCCGAATCGGCCTGGACCGTGATCATCCTCGCGGTGGGCGCGCTGATAGGCATCGCCGTGACCCTGCGTTATAAAGACGTCGCCTACGGCCTTGTGCTGATCTGGGCCTATGCCGGAATTTTGATCAAGCACCTATCATCCTCCGGTTTTGCCGGGCAGTACCCGAATGTGATCATCACGGTCATCGTCTGCCTCGTCCTGTTCGCCGCCGCAGTGATTCTCACGGTGTTTTCTCTTCGGAAGAAGAAAAAGGCTTAAGCTACATTAAAAACCATAGTTTGACTTTATCATGCCATGCATTCACACCCAGTATTACCTCCGTACAAAATGGTTAATACCATGTCGAAAGAGTGAGTTTTTATGATTGAGACTATCAATGCTACCATGCTTGATTCATGGTCAAAACAGGATCCTAGAAGAGCTCAGGAAATACTTCCCGAATTAATGATACGACTTATTTTATGCACATCTGGTAATATAACAAGTTTTAATTTTCCAAAAGAAAAAGGCATTCAATATGCCGGATATGATGGAGTTTTAATATCCGCTGAACAAACTAATTATTTCCCAATCGGTAAATCTGTGTGGGAATTTGGTGTAGAAACTGATACTAAAAGTAAATTTGAAGATGATATTAAAAAAAGATCTGATAATCCATTGGGGGAAGATATAAAAGAAACTGTATTTATTTTTGCTACACTAAAAATATGGAATCATAAAACATCAATATCAGATTTAATTAATAAAAGTAAAGTTAAATACAAGTGGAAAGACATACAAATTTTTGATGCATGCAATATTTCATTATGGCTCGAACAATGTCCTTCTGTTTCCATTTGGATGTTAAAAATAATTGGAAAACATATAGAAGGTCTTATGACGATAGAGGAATTCTGGGATGAATATTGCTTGAGTACTACGCCGAATTTATCGAAAGAATTTTTTCTTTTTGGTAGAGAACTTCAATCTAAACAATTATGTGAATGGTTAAATAAAGGTTTAGGATATAATTCATTAATTTCGGAATCTTCTCTAGAATCAATTTTATTTATAATAGCTACAATCATGAAAATTCGTGAAGATAACCAAAGCCCTATTACTTACAAAGTTTTAATAATTGACTCTATATCGATATGGGATGAAACAATTACAGCATATGGAGATAAAGTACTTCTAATCCCTCACTTTAATTTCACTGATGAAATTAGGTTATATAATGCATTTGTAATTTTTCCAGTAAGTAAGTTCTCTCCTTTTTCAAAATTCGTAAACGATAATGAATGTATTGAAATTGCAAAACGTCCAAAACAGATATTAAGTAAGGCTTTAGAATTGTTAGGATATAAGCCAGATGTAAGTTTTGAAATTAGTAGTGAGTCAAAAGGAGGATTCTTACCTTTTTATAGATTAATCACAAATGTACCTATTAGAAAACAGCCGAAATGGTCATCAGAACAAAATATCAATGAGTTAATTCCCGCTTTACTGGCTGGTGGGTGGAAATCAGATTATGAGGGAGACAAAGAAATAATCGAAAAACTTAGCGGATTAAATTATTCTTCATATATCGAAAAAATAAGCAAATGGTCTATAAAAGAAGATGCTCCGATTTTTTCTATTCAGAATAATTATCAAATAGTTTCAGCACAAGACCTCTGGAGTACGTTGTTCATATTTATACAAAGAGAGGCTATTGAAAAATTTAAAGATTGCATCATTGATGTATTTAAAGCAACAAAAGAATCAAATATAAACAAATACTCGGAGTTGATTCGTAAAGGATTGATAATTAATTTAATCATACTTGCTGATAAAAATAATACAGAAAACCATTTTAATATTTTATCGACTGAAGATTTTGTGTACTTATTAATTAGAGATTTATTAGCTCCTATTGTTACTTTAGATCAATGGATTATGATTTGTCCTTCACTGCCTCTTCTAACTGAAGCTTCTCCAAAAGCCATAATAGAAAAACTCGAAATTGAAACAAGCAAACCAGAAGCAGAATTTTGGAATCTTTTCTCTTCTCAAGAACATTTATTTTTGGCTATGAATAAATACAACTATATTTTATGGGCTCTTGAAATACTAGTTTGGTTTAAAAATTATGCAGTTAGAGCTATAATGGTATTAATAAAGCTAAGTGAAAGAAACTTCATATATAAAACCATGAATACCCCCCTGGATTCTCTATATAATATTTTTTGTACTTGGTATCCTCAGAGCTGTCTTTTAATTGATGAAAGAAATCTAGTTCTTGAAAAAATATGTGAAGATTATCCCAGATCAGGATGGAATCTTATAATAAGTTTGGTACCTGTTTATAGAAGCTTATGTGGCCCTGTACAAAAACCTCGGTGGCAAAAAAATGATTGTACTGTTACTATAAATGAATTCAGTTTATCTCTAAACAAGGTATTAGAATTGTCGCTTAGTTTGGTCCAAAGTAATGGTTTGCAATGGAAAGATATGATTAGCAACATTTCCGAATATGAGTCAATATTTACATTATATATTGAAAAATGTATAAAAGCATGTAGTGAAATGACGGAAGATGATGTTATAATAGTTTGTGATGCTTTGCGGGAAAAAATTTGGGGGTATAAAAAGTTCCCTGATACAGAATGGGTTGTTACAAAAGGTTTTTTATTAAAGTTAGAAGAATTATTGTTACTGATTACCCCAAAATCAATAAATACAAATAAATATTTGTTTAAATATTATCCGAAAATTATAGATCCTTCGCCGTATTTAAGTGCAACTTATGAAGATGATAAACGGGATGAAAAAATAATTTTACAAAAAAGAGAAGAAGTTATTAATACCATTCTCGAAGAATATGGACTTAAAAAGTTTATTGATTTTTGCAAATGCATCGAGGATACAAAAAAGGTAGGTGATTACTTAGCTATAAGACTATTTAATAATAAATATGATTTTAACTTATTGAAGAGATTTAAACGGATTAATTTTGGGCTATATGTTTCTCTCATAAATAGTTTATATAATATTAATGGACTAGATAAACTGATAGATAAATTAAACAAAGCGACATCCCTTTCGGACATTGAAAAAGGGGAAATCCTTTGTAATATTCCAATAACTCGTATTTTCAAAGAAAAACTCATTAATTTTAACAGCAATATAATCGATTTTTATTGGCAAAATGTTAACATTTATCAAATTAGCGATATGGATTTAGACTTAATTAATTTTTTATCAAGTCGATTATTAAAATATGGACGTCCAAATTCTGCTATACAGCTTTTAGCTTTATCGGGTTATAGTGATTCAGAGTTAATAATAACAGCGTTAGAAAGTTTAGTTGAGAGAATTAAGTTAAAAAAAGCAAATGAAGTCCTAACATACTCAGATTACGACATCTCTACTTTATTTGATAAATTATGCGAAAACGAAAATATTAGTGAATTGCAAGTTGCGCAATTAGAAATCTTTTTTCTTGATATTTTCGACAAAAATAAAACCCCAAAATTTTTAACTTTATATTTGACAAAAAACCCCAAAGAATTTGTTAATTTTATAACATATTGTTATAAAAAAGATGAACCGACTGATAAAGATAATAAAAAAAATCCTGAGCTTGCAAATTCCGCTCTTAAAGTTTTAAATCATTTTAAAAAAATACCTGGCTGTAATGATATTACTGTTTGTAAGCAAACATTTAATGATTGGATAGATAGTGCAAAACAATATTCAATAAAAATAGGATATAGCCGTGCTTTTGAAATTTGTTTGGGTTGTCTTTTAAGTTATGCTATTGCAGGCACAGATGGCATTTTCCCGCATGAAATTATAAGAGAATTTTTTGAATGTAATTATAGCCCTATAATAAAAAATGAGTTTTGTATAGAAAAAATTAATCAAAGAGGTGTTTATACTTGTACTAATGGGGTTGAAGAAACGGGAATTGCGGATAACTATTTTAAAAACGCAGCAACCCTGAGAATTAAATATCCTCATACCTCCATGATTCTAGATGAATTAGGTAATTTATATAAAAATGATGCTCAGCATGAAGCAATACACACTTTAATGGACTATATGTTATAAGTCTTGCCGAAATTACTTTTTACAAAACAGTTGACATTTTCTTCCCTCTTCGCTTATAATGCTAATAAGTTCCGGAAATAGCCGGAAAAGCGGTATTCAAACCGTCAAGGAGAACTATGATTTCCAAACTGACAGCGCGTTACTTTTATTATTATTACTTCTTTTGCCCCAAAACAAAAGAAGTGATTCGCGTTGCCAACAACTGAGGAACTTATAGGGATTACCCGATAAGAAACCAAAGGGCCGTGCAGAATCACTGCACGGCCCTTCTTGATTTAAAAAAAGACAATACTCCTATCACGGGACGAAAGAAAGGAAGAAATTTATTTATGATCGCGGTATTAAAACACGGAACCTCCAAGGAGCAGCGCGAGAGCTTGTGCAAATGGTTCGAGGGCATGGGCCTTTCGACCTATGTCTCCGAGGGCGAATATCACACCATCATCGGCCTGATCGGCGACACCAGCAAGGTCGACATCAACCTGCTCGAGGGCCTCTCGATCATCGAGAGCGTCAAACGCATCACCGAGCCGTATAAAAAGGCCAACCGGAAGTTCCACGTAGAACCCTCCGTGGTCGACGTCTCCGGCGTCAAAATCGGTGGCGGCAATTTTCAGATCATCGCCGGCCCCTGCTCGGTCGAGACCCCGGACCAAATTCTCGAAATCGCAAGAAGCGTCAAAAAATCGGGCGCATCGATGCTGCGCGGCGGCGCGTTCAAGCCCCGCACCTCGCCGTATGATTTTCAGGGCCTGCACGCCGAGGGGCTGGAACTGCTGCTCGAAGCCAAGAAAGAGACCGGCCTGCCCATCGTCTCCGAGATCATGAACATCAACGACCTTGCGCTGTTCGAACAAGTGGATTTGATCCAAGTCGGCGCGCGCAACATGCAAAACTTCGATTTGTTAAAGGCCCTCGGCCAGACTCAAAAGCCGATTCTGCTCAAACGAGGCCTCGCCAACACCCTCAAAGAGCTGCTGATGAGCGCCGAATATATCATGGCGGGCGGCAACGAAAACGTGATTTTATGCGAGCGCGGCATCCGCACCT
>JAUZPX010000097.1 GCA_030705695.1 Bacillota bacterium | reverse complement strand
CATTCGGCATTCTTATTTTCATTCTCATTTTCATTTTCATTTTCATTTATATTTACATTAGGGGGGTTCTCTGGGGGGTTCTTCGGGGGGTTCTTCGGGGGGTTCTTCGGGGGGTTCTTCGGGGGGTTCTTCGGGGGTTTTTCTTATTAAAACAAAAAGAGACAAAGGACATAGTTCTCCGCCGCATAATGACATCCTCGGGCGATTATGGTATGATGGGGGCAGGCGTAGAAACGGGTTGGCTGAATCCCAAATTTGAGAGGATGAATTTTCGTGAAAGAACTAGTTGTTCATACCCTTAAAGTATTCATCAATGACGATAACGGCTGTTACATTGAAAAAATCGACTATGACAACACAGAAATTCTGCATGGCATCCCTTCTCATGAATTCAACAGCTCTGTGTGTCATTGCAATGCGGAGAATATGACGATCACAGAACAAAGCGCCGAAAAAATTATCATTTCTCTGACCGCAAAAACGGAATACTGGAATGCCGATGAGATCATTTTCATCGGCGATTCGCATATTGAGCGGAAACAGACCTACCGGATCACGAAGGATTTTTACGGGCATTTCCTGCCCCGCTTCACGATCAAAGGGAGCGATATCCGCTATACCTATCCCATTCATGTGTATGAGATGCCCATAGCGGAGGTGAAACCTCTCAGGCAGGATATCTCCTGGGCGGTGCCTCTTCCGGCACACATCTGGCACACCGATGAAAATGTCATCGTTTACGGCGTCAATCAAAACGAAGGCAGGGGCTCGCTCGATGTCTTTCAAACGGAGGACGCCGAAACGCTTTCGCTCGGCATCCGTTATCCGGACAGAACAAAACAAGCCGAGGGGATGGCGTTTTATGTGGGTTCAAGGCCTCTCGGGGACTCCGACTTTTCAAAAGGCGAAACCATTATTCTGTCCGAATTTGTCATGGCAAAAAAGAGAGAAGACGAGCCGCTTTTAGAAGCCGAAAAAATGGCGGCTCAAATCCTGCTGAAAGAGACTCCGGCGCCGATCGACTGTACCGGCATATCGCAAAAGCTGGCCGGATATTTCAAAAACTGTGACCTTTGGGAAGATGACGTATTCGGTCAGGGCTGCGGATGGTTTCGGAATATGTGGACCCATACGGCTCTTGGAACGCCGAAAAAAGACCCCTACTATGACTTGGGTTGGGGCGAAGGATACGGCGCCGCCACCATCTCGGCCCTTGCGCGGTACATGGACAGAACCGGGGATGATTTTTCAAAGCAAATTGACCAAATGAGCCGGGGAATTCGGTTTTTCCTGCGCGATCAAAATGTTCCCGGCGCATATTATGATCGGTATTATGAAAAGACGGGAGAATTTTGCGATTTTGTGGTCGACAAACGCATATGGACCCACTCTTTGGGCGAAATCGGGCTGCAGCTGATCCAGTTATACCATGATGTGACCGACTATCGGGAAGACATTCGCGTTATTTGGTTCAACACGGCAAGAGACATCGGCGATTTCATGCTTTCGCAGCAGAAAAATGACGGGGACATCAACGACGGATTTGACGCCGACAATCATGAAGCCAATCCGAAACAGCACCGGATTCCCGCCAGAGCAATTTTTTGCGGGGTATGGGTACACCTGTACCGGCTTACAAAAGATCAAAAGTACTTGGATGCCGCTCGTCGGTTGGCACTCGCCGTGAAACCGGAAATCGACAAATACGAATTTTTCAATCAAATGATTGACGCGCTCGGACATTCTTCAAACCCGCCCACGCCGATGGAGATCTATGACGGTGAAAATTCCGCTTATGCGCTTCAGGGATTAACAGAATTATATATTGAGACGAGAGATGAAAAAATTCTATCTCTTTGTAAAAAATGCGCAGCTTATATTATCAGTTGGATGTATTTTTATAATCTCGAAACGGGGCATAACGGAATTACGCGCGGCGGAACCGTCTGCAGAATGCCGGATTACCCGCTGCTTTATTTGGGTGCCGGGTCGTTTGCCTATGTGCCGCTTGTCAAACTTTCAAAAACCACCGGCGATGAATTTTATCATATGATGGCAAACGAACTGCTGACCTGTGTATCAAAATACTTTTTCAGAGCCCCGGGTAAGCCCTTTGACAACGGGTTGGTTCATGCGATTGATCAGAGCAATTGTCTGTATTGGGGACCGGACAAGGAAGGGCAGTTAGACACCGGCATGACGAGCGGAATGGCGTTGATGCTGATGGAATATACGTTGAAATTCGTTCGGCCCGAGAATAAAGACGGGCGCGCAATGGCGCCCCTGCTCCGGAAAACATAAATCCATAAAAAGAATCAAAACCGGCCCCAAAACGCTCTCGGGTACGTGATCACGCGGAAGGCGGGATTCCGTATTTTTATTTTCATTGTCATCTTGCATTTTCCTTATTTTCATTATCATTATCATTTGCATCTTAATTAAATGTTAGTTGGGGTTATCTGGATTTAAAGCTGTCTTAAATCCCATAAATTACAATATATTTTCACAAACGATTAAAAAATCAACACAAACGATTAAAAAATCAGCGCAAACGATAAAAATTCAGGTGCGGTATATTTACAATTTCGTCGGTTTATGGGATAATGTACATATAAGACCAATAGAAGGGATTTATATGTATCTCGCAATTTGTGACGATGATCTTAATGAACTAAAGGAATTAACCATTAAATGCAAGCATGCGCTGGTTTCTGCAGGGATTACTTCTCCGCTTACAATACATGCATATCAATATGGACATGCTCTAATAGAACATATTGAAAAAAATCCGCAAATCCAATATGACATCATCATGATGGACAACGATTTCGGAGAAAACACTTTAAACGGAATCGAGACAACAAAAAAGCTGCGTGAGATGGAAATAACGACGCCGGTTATTATTTCAACCTCTCATGATGATTATCTCCGGCAGGGGTACGGCTACGGCATCTTCAGGTATATCATAAAGCCGGCAAAACAAGAGGATATAGACGAGGCCTTCACCGCTTGTCTGAAATACATAAACCAGCTTGAAGGCAAAGAAATGATCATCAAAAACGGTATAGATACGATCGCAATCAGATTTAAAGAAATCATGTATTTTGAATGCTGTGCTCATACCGTCATTGCGCATACAAAAAATAAAAACGAATTCTCTTTTATCATGAAATTTGAATTAGTTGAAAAAATGGTTCCTCAAACGTGTTTTATGAAAATCCATAAAGGACTTATTGTGAATTTTAATTATGCATCCCGTATGAAAGGCAGTGATTTGATTCTTAACGACGGCACAATTTTACCGGTTGCCCAAAGACGCCGAACCCAATGCCTGGACTTTTTCAGAAATTATGTGAAGGGATATATGTAAATAATATGGAAACGATTATTCGCTACTCACTAAAACTGCTTGTGGCAGTAATAGAGGTATTCCTGATTTATTATTTCGCGGATGCTTTTTTTGAGAGAAAATTAAAAAAAGCATGTTATCTGATCGGCGCTTTCACAGCGGTTTTTCTTTTTTGCATTGACTGCTTTGCCGATTCCTTTACCAACTCTATGGGGATCATTGTCGGAGGATTCTTTATAGCGATCCTTGTTATTGTTTTTTCTTCATATGACGGAGTTAAAGAGTTCCTACCAAAATTATTAATCTCTGTTTTTATCTTTTGGATTATAAATCTCGGAGAGACAATCCCCGCCATGCTCTGCATGCAGTTATTCGGCCAATCGGATTATGTATTGGCGATCCAAAACAGTCTGGTCATCTACGCGATTATTTACGTCGGCGGTAAATTATTTGCTTTTTTATTAGCTTATTTAGTAAAATTGGCCTCAAAAAAGCGAATTGTCATGTTTAAACTTAAATATAAAATTTTCTTACTCATTTGTCCCACAATCAGTTTTGCTGTTTATTATTATTGGTGTAACTTGATCTATTACGGCATACAAAATGACTATTTATTTACACTGGGACTTTCAATCTCGTTATTTATCATAAATTTGACAAATATAAAATTCTTGAACTGGATTTGTGATGACGCGGAAGAAAATGCGAAGATTTCAATGGTTCAGGAGTATTTAAAAAATGAAAGAAAGCATTTTGTCAAAATTGACGAGCGAAATAATGAAATCCGTAAAATGAGTCATGATCTTCGGCATCATATGCTCACAATGGCAGCATTACTGTCTTCCAAACAATATGATGAGGCACAAACCTATGCGGAAAATTTAACTGCCGGTGTCGCTGTACATGCAAAAACTGTTGATACGGGAAATACCCTGATCGATTCCGTGATAGACGAATACAAATCGCAGGCGGAACAAAACGGGATTCAATTTGATCTGGATATCAACTTGTTTGAAAAATTACCGGTTGATGAGATCAGCATCGTGATCATTTTGGGAAACGCATTAAAAAATGCAATTGAATATTGCATTAAAGAAAATATTAAATTAATAAAGGCCGACATTCGGAATAATGATCGGTTTTTAATGATTGAGATCATCAACAAGCTGACTCTTATCACTCCGGAAATGAAAGCCGGAATTTTTAAGACCAACAAATCGGATTCATTTATTCACGGCATCGGGCTGCAAAGCATCAAGGAAACCGTAAAATCTTTGGACGGTGATATTTCGATCGAATGCCATGATGAACAGTTTATTTTGTCTGCTATCATTCCGTTAAAATAGACTCAAGAAATGCGCAATCATCGTTTGTGTTTATTTTTAAATCGTTCATGCTGTAAATATTGCATTTATCTGCAATCCTGTCATTATATAAGCAGGTTCTTAGGTAACTTAAAGGAGGATGTAAATAATGAAAAAGATCTTATCTATCGCGACGAAACTCTTATTGCTGCTTGCCCCGATCGCCCTTACCACTGCGATCACATCAGCAGGAACAATGTGTTGCATGTGGTCCTATCAGCCGCAGGCTCCGGAATCCCTGTCAAAACTCGTTAAATAAACATTTACCTTCAAAATTTATTTTCGGTATATGTTTTTACATATACCATTTTTATTATAATTATTATGATACACAAATTATCTTTACGCATTTCTGATTTTTATAAAAATGCAGATATTTTGAAAGTAGACCAAGAGATTTACACATACGGTGTTGAATTGATTCTCGGGGATATTTTTAATCTGTTAATTTTGTTCATCGTATCATGTATACTGAACAGGATAGTAGAAATGGTTGTCTGGAGTAGTGTTTTCCTTTTGTCCAGGCGATTCACCGGCGGATTTCATGCGCCTACTCATTTATTATGTATTCTCACCACTCAGACCGGTTTCATAGCATCTTATTTCATTTGCGAACGGTTAAGTCCTTCTGTTTATATATTATTGGAAGATATCATTGTAGTTATAGGGATAGTGGTTTTGATTGTTTTTGGACCTGTTGGAAATCCAAAAAAGCCTGTTACTGCAGCCTTTTATAATAAAAAAAAGAAAGATCTGATCATGTTTCTATTCGTCATTACCGAAGCATTTTTAATTATAATTGAATTATGCTCCGGAAGTAAAATCCTTCTTTACTTTTTCTTATCTTATCTTTTTGTCGTAATTCTGGTACCGATCGGATATATCGATAATAAAATCCGATGCGGTACCGGAAAAGGCGTCGTGTCGAATTAATCTGATAATGATTGGGGATTCAGAAAATAATTCCGGCAAAGATTATTCAATGGCGCTCCGGGAAATCGAGGATTACATATCGTTTATTTTAGGCATTGAAGATCCCTTTGATCGGATGTGGCTGGCTTCCTACGAACTCCCTTACTTTATTCTGTGCAGAATTATAAAAGCCGCCGATTATAAAAAGGATGAAATCGGATTAATATTGGATCGGATCATTCAATGGTGCGAAGTTGTTATTCATGATGAAAAAAAGGTTACAAAGCCATACATATCGAATTTGCCGGAATTAACTCTTGACATAGATAATGCTCGGGCCAAGAAGGATAAAAGCTCGCTGACGGCTGAGAAAATCGTCGGGAGAGTTAGCGGCAAGTATGTGTGCAAGGAAAAGTTCAGAACCGCTCAAATGCTCGCTAATCCTGTAATCCGACATTCATCGTTGCGTTTAAAAGACAATTGAGACCTGTTATAGGTGGTACCCTGCTCGACAATATCAGAAAAGTCCTTTAATAAAACCGATTTTTCAATAAATAAATGAACTCTTGTTCTGATACGATTGTATCAAAACAGGCGTTTAATTATGTCATGAGAAGGAGAGATTCTGAACTCAACACCTCGCACGGCGAGGCAATCCTCGCACGGCGAGGCAATCCTCGCACGGCGAGGCGTGGCAATAATGCCTTTTTTTAGACCCAACATATACAATCCTCTGCAGTAATTCAAAATTTAATATTTCATTGCCTCGTTCTTGCTGCAAGAGTTCTCACTCCACATTCCAGCCAATAAAAATACCCGCACTGCTGCGGGCATTCTTATGGCATGAGAAGACCTTCTCCGCCATAAAAAATACCCGCACACGGCGGGCATTTTTTATGGCGGAGAAGGAGAGATTCGAATTTTAAAGGGGGCGTTTTATCCCGTGTTGAGGAGTGTTGAAAAGTCCGCATTACACCTCAATTTTTGAGTATAAATGTTTTATTCGTGTTCGGTTTTCCCTTTGAATGTTAATTGCTAAAGGGAAAACTAAAGGGAAAACTTTTTAATATTCTATGGCTCGATTTACTTTCCTTTCCCCGCTCCATTCCCAGTCGAGCGAACGAGAATATATTACTATGTCAAATCGATAAAGTCAACAGCTATTGAATTCAATAGAAAAAGCTTAAGGGATTATATATGACACCCCGCCAAAGCAAAAATAAGGCCCCTCTGAGGTACTTTGCTTTTCATAGAT
>JAUZPX010000096.1 GCA_030705695.1 Bacillota bacterium | reverse complement strand
GCCATAGATAAAGCGGTCACCTGCCTTTCAAAGCAGCAAAAAAACGACGGCACATATGCTTCAATGGGCATTGAAAATGCAGAAAGCACTGCCCAAGTCATGGTAGCACTCTGCTCTCTAAAAATCAATGCTCAGAAAGATTACAGATTCATTAAAAACGGAATTTCGGTTTATGATGGGCTTTTATCGTTCCTTAACAATGACGGTGGATTTGCTCATCTTAAAGACGGAACATCAAACAACCTTGCAACCCAGCAGGCATTTGAAGCCTATGTGGCTTTTTACCGTTACAGCAACGGCATCGATTCCCTCTATCGTTTTCAAGACCTCACAAAGCTAAACGGAACTACCGATAAAGGCTCAATAATTGCTGTATCTGTTATAATCGGTATTATTGTCGTTGTTATTCTTGCTCTGCTTATTACAATAGCACTCACAAACAAAAGGCGGCGCAAACGATGAAACGAAAGCTCATAGCTCTTGCAGTTTTCATTGCAGTCATTACGGGAGTTTGTTTTGCTTTTAATTTTGAATCGGTGTCACAGCATTATGCGGAGAAAGCTCCGAAACATACTAAAATCGGAAATGTAACAATTAGCATACGTTGCGATAAAATACTCGAGCATCAAAGTGATCTTTCAAAAAGCTTGAAAGACAGCAATGTGATTCCGAAAAACGGTATTATTCTGCAAAAAACGACCGTTTCGCTTTTTCAGAACGATACCGTCTATGACATCTTAAACAGAATAACAAAAGAACGAAAAATTCAAATTGAAACTTCTGGTGCTGAAACATCGGCAGGCAGCACATTATATGTCAGAGGTATTGATTATATCTATGAAATGAGTTGTGGCTCGACTTCGGGCTGGATATATTTTGTAAACGAAAAAAAGGCAAATGTCGGCGCTTCTGACTACTGTCCGAAAAACGGCGACGACATTTTGTGGGCATTCTCATGTAAGGAAAATGATTATGAATAACGCATTTTCAAAATTTCATCCGCTTTCCTCATTTATTTATTTTGTTTGCGTAATAGGCTTTGCCGTATTTACGCAACATCCGATAATCAGAGGCATTGGACTGATTTCAGGTATTTGTTTTTTTATTTTATTGAATGAAAGAAACGTAAATAAAGAACTTGCCTTTATTTTGATGTTTTTCTTTATAATTGCTATAACAAATCCGCTGTTTTTCCATGACGGTAAGACCGTCCTTTTCTTTTTACATGGAAATGCTATAACGCTTGAGTCGATTATAGCAGGGATTTCTATGTCTGTTATGATGATATCCGCTGTGTTCTGGCTTTGGTGCTTCGGAATAATATTCACATGCGAAAAAGTAATGTATCTGTTTTCAAAAATATCGCCGAAAATTTCACTTATAATTTCTATGATCATGCGATTCATTCCGCTTCTAAAAGACAGGCACAAGCAAACGCAAGGCTGCCAAAAAGCAATGGGGCTTTACACTTCGGATAAACTGACCGACCGTGTAAAAAGTGCAGTCCGCATTTTCTCGATTCTCGTGACCTATGCGCTTGAGCATAGCCTTGAAACGGAAACTGCGATGCGAGCCAGGGGCTTTTCTTCAAAAAAACGCACGAGCGGTTTAACATACTCGTTTAAAAAACGTGATTCCCTGCTTTTGGCAATTTGCCTCACCTTGTCTTTAGCCCTGCTTTTCGGGGCTGTGTCTGAAAAGTTGCAATTTTACTATTATCCAAGTCTGTCTATAAATGCATCGTACAGCACTTCGGTGATGTATTTGCTCTTGTTTTTTATCCTGGCTTTCATGCCTGTATTTATAGAAATTAAGGAGGCCGCAATGTGGAAATACTCTCTGTCGAAAATCTAAGCTTTTCATATCCGAATTCAAAGAAAAAGACACTTTGCGATATTAACCTTAAAATCAATGAGGGGAAACTCACTCTTCTTTGCGGAAAAACAGGCTGCGGAAAAACCACCTTACTCAAAATGATTAAAAAGGAGCTTGCTCCGGCAGGAGAAACAGCAGGAACCATCAACCGTTTTGGCTTAGATTTACCGACTGATATTGGCTTTGTTATGCAAAACCCCGAAAGCCAGATAGTTACCGATACCGTAAGCCATGAACTCGCTTTCGGGCTTGAAAATATAGGTGTACCCTCTGAAGAAATACGCCGCAGAATCAGTGAAATTTCATCTTTTTTTGGAATAAATTCTATATTTAACAGCAGTACTTCTGAAATTTCAGGCGGACAAAAGCAGCTTTTAAATTTGGCTTCTGTAATTGTTTGTTCTCCGAAAATTCTAATTCTTGATGAACCGACCTCACAGCTTGACCCAATTGCGGCACAAGAGTTTATTTCCACATTAAAAAAGCTCAACACAGAGCTTGGACTGACAATTTTGCTTACAGAACATCATCTAGAGGACATTTTTCCGATTGCCGACCGTGTTATTTTAATGGATAATGGTAAAATCATAACAGACGGAACACCAAGGGAATCTGCCATGAAAATGGATGGTGATTCTTGGATGTCTTTGCCGACTGCCACTCGTATCCACAGAAGCATTGGCTCAAAAGCCTCCTGCCCTCTTTCAGTAAAAGAAGGCAGACAGTTTTTATCGGATCATTTTAAAAACACCGTAAAAGAACTTCCAAAGGCAGTGCCCTTACAACAAAGCGAAGCTGTTCTTGAAATTAAAGACGTTTGGTTCCGTTATACAAAAAAAGGCGAAGACATAATAAAAGACCTGAATCTAACTGTATACAAAAATGAAATTCTAAGCATTGTAGGCGGAAACGGCTCTGGAAAAACAACTTTGTTAAATCTGGCAGCAGGGCTTATTGCACCATATCAGGGGAAAATTAAACTAAATGGAAAAAATATAAAAGACTATAAAGACGGCTCACTATATAAGCAAAATGTCTCTCTTTTGCCGCAAAATCCTCAGCTTGTCTTTTTAAAAGAAACAGTTTTGGAGGATTTAAAGGAAATCGACCCGAATCCCGAGGAAGTTATTCATTCACTGAAAATTGAAGATATTCTTCAAAGCCATCCTTACGATTTAAGCGGAGGCGAACAGCAAAAGGCAGCCCTCGCAAAAATTTTGCTACTGTCGCCTAAAATTCTACTTCTCGACGAACCAACAAAGGGAATCGACTCCGCTTCAAAATTGATGTTTTCAGAAATCCTGAACGGACTTAAAGAAAACGGCATTACAGTAATCATTGTTACACACGACGTGGAATTCGCCGCCGAAATCAGCAATCGCTGCGCTATGCTCTTTAATGGTGAAATTATATCGGTATCAGATTCGCAAAGCTTTTTTTCGGGTAACCACTACTACACAACTGCGGCTAATCGTATGTCGAGCCATATGTATTATAATGCAGTTACGTGCAACGACGTTATTAAGCTCATCCGAAAAAACGAGGAGTACAGCAATGACTAAGCCGCTTGTGAAAATTTTATTATTGTGTGCAGCTATTCTTATTTTTGCATTTTCGTTTGTAAATGCTGCGTATGTACCTGCAATTATAATAGTTGCGGCGTGTTCTGTTGCCTTGTTTTATTATCGGTTTGAGCACCGTGAACATACTACAGCTTTGCTTATTCTTATTACGGTTATGACGTCGTTAAGTGTATTCGGAAGATTTATCTTCGCTTTTATTCCAGGATTCAAACCTGTAACCGCTTTGGTTATAATAACAGGCATGTACCTCGGAAAAGAAGCAGGTTTTTTAACAGGGTCGCTCACTGCCATGCTCTCGAATTTCTACTTCGGGCAGGGGCTTTGGACGCCTTTGCAAATGCTTGTTTGGGGATTTATCGGATTTTTTGCTGGGCTACTTTGGATACAGCTGCAAAAAAGCCGTATAATACTTATATTATACGGCATAATTTCAGGAGTAATTTTCTCTGTGATTCTTGATTTTTTATCTGTTCTGTGGATCGATAACTCATTCAACCTAAAGCAATATCTGATTATTGCTTCATCGTCAATTCCTTTTATAATTATATATGCAGCTTCAAACACTGTTTTTCTTTTGCTTTTAAAAGACCCTTTCGCAAGAAAGCTTACAAGAATCAAAACAAAGCTGAATTTACAAGTGAATTAAAGTCCTAAGATTTTCTCTGCATTTTCATGCATAATCATTTCGTATTCTTTTTCTGTCAAACCAAAATCACGGATGTGGTTAATCTCGTAATCATAGTTGCTCATTGGGAAATCAGTTCCGAATAAAATACGTTCAGCACCGTAAATACGGATAATCTCTTTGCTTCTCGTTTTCCCAAGCATTGCAAAAGAACTTGAAGTATCTAAATAACAACGGCGGTCCTTCAGGTGTTCAATAGCTAAATCAAACACAGACCATCCTCCGAAATGAGCCGCAATAACCGTAAGATTAGGAAAAGTATCTAGAATTTTCGCAAGACGTCTTGGATGTGAATAGTCATAGCGATAATCTCCGCAGTGAAACAAAATCGGCAGGTTTTTGCTTTGAATAATTTCATAAACATCCATCATTTTAGGGTCGTCCATATTAAACTTTTGTGTATCAGGATGAAGCTTAATTCCTTTAAGCCCCATAAAAATTGCCAAATCAATTTCTTCTTCGGGGTTTTGCAAATCTTGATGCAACGTGCCGAACCCTACAAGCTTGTCCGAATGCGCTTCCACCTGAGAAGCAATGAAACGATTAATTGCAGGAACCTGTTCGGGAGAAGTTGCAACACTATGCACGACATATCGGGAAACCCCGTACTTTTCACCGCTGTCCATTAATTGAGAAAGTGTTCCGTTACATTTCATCTCTAAATTATAGAAATCTCCAACGCCTGCCACGGCTCTTTCTGCTATTTTGTCCGGATAAATATGTGCGTGAAAATCAATGATTTTCAAAATATATCACCTTGCTGTTTTAGTATTGTTTATATTTTAACATAAATAATGAGAATTTTCCAGCAATTGAACGTAAACAATTAAATTTCTTTTTAAATTTCATCAAGAAATCTTTCTTTACTTCACATAAGACTTATGGTATAATAACATATTGCAAAAACTATCAGTAACAAATCGGGAGGAATTATGATGGACGAAAATGCCATGTTTTCTTATAAAGGTAAGCCATTAGTCCGCTGCGGTAACGACATTTATTACGGCAGCATGGAAGATCGCTTTGTAATAAGACTTCAGGTCAAAACCACAAAAAAAGTAAAAGACCTTGATGTTGCAGAAAAAATCACAGTACAGTTAATGTGCACAGACCCCGACATCCCGCCGAGAAAGCAGGTCGTGAAATCCAGCGAGAAAGACGGTCTGTACCTTGCAATGGATATTGGCTCTGTTTGGCTTGAAAGAGCACTTGCATCTAAAGAATAAATATAATTTTAAAGCTTAATTAGTTTATTAAAGGTACTTTTCGCATTGCGGCAAGTGCCTTTTGTTTTCTATAGCTGATTATATTAAAAAAAGTTTTAGGAAAATTCATTGAACTTTTTTATCCATCGTTATATAATTAAAAAAATACTTATCTAAAACGGAGGCAATCATGAAAAAATTAAGGATTTTGAAATTTTCCGTGAGCATATTGCTCTGTGCATTACTTCTCTGTCTTTCACTAACTACAGCATTTGCAGCAACAGCCTCGAAATCGACGGGGTTAACAATTAACGGCAAATCTGTAAATAACGGCGATGTTATTACGTATTCTCTTTATTTTTCAAACGTACCGAAAGCGGCGGCAGGCCTTGATATGTCTGTTTATTTTAATCAAAAGTATTTAAAGCTTGACAAATCATCAATAAGCACACCGAATTTAGCAGGCTGCGTCGTTAATTCAGATCAAACCAATCTTAACGGAGAAATTCGCTTTAATGCATCAAATGCTACCGATATCTATGACTTTAAAACAAGAAAATTAGTTATTTCAGTGAAATTCACTGTACAGAATGCAGCAGCTGATACCGCAAATATTTCTTATTATGTAAGGGAATTTTATTCTTCTGACCAACTGAGCACCGATGGTGCTTACCTTACGTTCACTGCAAATTATGATCTTGCTGTGAACAGCAAAGCGGTTTTGGCAACTCAAACTGCCATTGTTAATCCCTCACAAAGCAACGGAGATGTTCAATATGGAACAAACGGTCAAATATCTCCATGCCCGACAAATTTGACAAACAAAACCACATCTTCTCAGGGTCAGAATTCAAATCAATCAGGCGGAAATAACGCTGCAAACGCAGCGCAAAGTTCAACTGGTAACGGAAACGATAATTCTTCCGGAGTAATTGTAATAGTTGTAATATTAATTATCGCCGCCATTGCAATAACACTTTTCTTTAAGAAAAAGAGTGAAAACACAGGTCATTCTGACCAGCCTTAATAAGCAAAAAAATAATCAAAACCACCAGTTTCATTTACTGGTGGTTTTTTTACATAAGCTACGAAATATAACAAAAGCCACCGATAACGAAATGGTTATCGGTGGCTTTACTTTGGAGGCGACACCCAGATTTGAACTGGGGAATCAGGGTTTTGCAGACCCATGCCTTACCGCTTGGCTATGTCGCCATACTATCATATTATCATATGCATAATGCAAGGAAAAAATGATAAAAAAATGGAGCGGATGACGAGGCTCGAACTCGCTACCTCCACCTTGGCAAGGTGGCGCTCTACCAGATGAGCTACATCCGCAAATAAATGGTGCCTTCGGACGGAATCGAACCATCGACACGAGGATTTTCAGTCCTCTGCTCTACCGACTGAGCTACAAAGGCAAATTTGGCGACCCGGAACGGGCTCGAACCGTCGACCTCTAGCGTGACAGGCTAGCGTTCTAACCAACTGAACTACCGGGCCATTGTGGTGGGAACAACAGGGCTCGAACCTGT
>JAUZPX010000095.1 GCA_030705695.1 Bacillota bacterium | reverse complement strand
TATTGCCGCAATTATGTTTGTTCTTGTAGGTTTTAGTCTCTCGTTCGGACCTGATATCGGAGGAGTTATCGGTTCGCTAAAATGGTTTGGACTAAACAATGTCGGGGCAGCTCCTGATGCAGATTATGCAGGAACAATTCCAAATCTTGCATTTTGTATGTTTCAGATGATGTTTGCGGTTATTACTCCTGCTCTTATTTCAGGAGCACTTGTTGAGAGAATGAGATTTTCCGCTCTTTTCATCTTCGTAGCGCTTTGGTCTCTTGTAGTTTATTATCCTCTCGCACATATGGTATGGGGTGCAGGTGGTTTCTTACGTGGTTTAGGTGTTCTCGACTTTGCGGGCGGAGACGTCGTACATATCAGTTCAGGTGTAAGTGCACTTGTTGCCGCCATTATGCTTGGTAAGCGCAAAGGCTACGGCAGCGCAAGCTATCACCCGCATAATGTACCGTTCGTACTTCTTGGTGCAGGTCTTTTATGGTTTGGCTGGTTCGGCTTTAATGCTGGAAGCGCACTCGGCGCAAACGGGCTTGCCGTACAGGCATTTGCCACAACAAATACAGCTGCTGCAGCTGCTATGCTTTCATTCATGCTTATCGAAAAAATCCGCAACGGCAAACCGACAGCTGTCGGTGCTGCAACAGGTGCTGTTATTGGTCTTGTCGCTATAACACCGGGGGCAGGCTTCGTACCTATCTGGGCTTCAATCATTATTGGTGCTCTCGTAAGCCCGATTTGCTATTTTGCAGTTACAGTCATAAAGAACAAATTCGGATATGATGATTCCCTTGACGCTTTTGGATGCCACGGCATAGGCGGTATTTGGGGCGGCATCGCAACCGGACTTTTTGCTCAGGTTGCTGTTAATTCAGCAGGAAACAACGGTTTGTTTTTCGGCAACCCACATCAGTTATTAATTCAGCTATTTGCAATCCTTATAACCATAGCTATTGCTGTTGTTGGCACAATTGTCTGCATGAGCATTGTAAAGTTGATTATGAATGTCAGAGTAACATCACGTGAAGAATCAGAAGGTCTTGATGTTATTGAACACGGCGAATCCGCATATCCTTCATTTGCCGGAATGGATA
Organism: Bacillota bacterium; assembly: GCA_030705695.1. Lineage (GTDB taxonomy): Bacteria > Bacillota > Clostridia > Oscillospirales > Acutalibacteraceae > JAUZPX01. The sequence continues at coordinate 5,834 of JAUZPX010000095.1, read as the reverse complement.
ATATCTGATATAATAAATACAACCATCATATTCGAAAGGAATGGTTATATTATGAAAAAAATTGAAGCAATTATTAGACCTGAAAAAGTTGAGGATCTTAAAGAAGAATTAAACCGCATAAATATTAACGGATTAACCTTATGCCAAGTTATGGGCTTTGGTCAGCAAAAGGGCTATAAAGAATATTTTAGAGGAACTGAAGTTTTACTGAATGTACGCCCAAAGGTCAAAGCTGAAATTATTGTACACGACGAGCAAGTTGAAGATGTTATCGAAATTGTCTGCGAAGCTGCAAGAACAGGCGAAGTTGGCGATGGAAAAATCTTTATTACTGAAGTTGTAGATGCAGTAAGAATAAGAACAGGCGAACGCGGAGAAGAAGTTATATAATATTCAATAAAATTATAATAAAAATAAGCGTGCTTTATTGCACGCTTATTTTTTGTTATTTAATATTCAAAACATAATAAATTATTATTTATTTTTTTCTTTATGCAATATTCTGTAAACAAAAAAAGCAATAACTCCTGCAAAAGAACTAATAAGCGCTCCCATTTTTGCAGCATTAACGGCTGCTATATTCCCAGGGAAAGCTGATTCACTTATAAACAACGAAACTGTCAGCCCCATAGCAGCAACAATACTAACAGATAACATTGTTCTGTTATCAATACCCTTCGGGCGTTTAAATCCGCAAATAGATGCAAGATTTGAAAACGTAAACACACCTATTGTTTTACCAAACAGAAGAGCCGTAAAAACAAGAATTGTCGCTGTTCCGAATTGTGAGAAACCAACTCCTGCACTCGAAAAACCAAAAAAGAAAAGTCCTAATTCTACAAATATCCTGAAATGATGCTCAAACATTGAAAGGGGACTTTTTTCTTTTTTACTTTCTTCAAACATACTTTTATGCTCGATTTTTTCGCTTGGTAAAAACGGTACCACAAAGCATAATGCTAAAGCAGGATGAAGATGTGTAAGAAAAAGCCCAAGCCAGCAAAGTGTGCCTCCAAAAAATATATAAGGCAAATACGTTTTTACTTTCATCCTTCTAAACATATATGCCGCTGTCATACCGATTGCAACCAAAATCAAAAAAACAGGCTTTACGGGATGTGTAGGGTCCGGGTAAAATACTGCAATAATAAAAAGTCCAATAGCATCATCAGCAATAGCTAGCACAAGCAAAAACTTTACCGCAGGATGCTTTGAACCAAAAATAAATCGTGCCGCAAGCCATGCCAAGGCAATATCGGTTGCTGTCGGTATTCCCCATCCGTGAATCAATTCAGGAGACCCAATTATCGTATTCAGTCCATAATATATCAACGCTGGGCAAACAACACCGCCAAATGCTGAGATCAACGAATTAAAAGCTGATTTAACAGGATAAAGATCTCCGCCCGGCTGTAGCGATTGTACTATCTCAACAGTTACAATCCCAAAAAAGAATGCCATAAAAATATCATTTATAAAACCGTGCAGACTACAAAAATTAAACAATTTGCCGTAAACAATTAAATCATATTGGCTTGGCAGAAAATTTGTACACAAAAGTGCCGCTACAAGTCCAAAAAGCAGCGGAACAGAAAAGTCAATCAATAATTGAATCCGTCTCCGTTTATTCATTCCATTAACCTTTCGTGAATATAAATAAACTATTCTTTTACAGTTATTTTATTTTAATCCACTTCAATTATTGCAAACGTTTGGGGCATTAGAAGAATTTTTTTGTTTTCAACACAGCCAACACCTATTGAAAATACAACTTTGCCGCTGTAATCAAACGGAGCTGTGACCTCTTGTAATGAAGGATTTACAACAATGATAAATTTACCACGCTTAAAAACAAACGGATATTTAGCTTTTTTCGCATATAAGACTTCAAAATCTCCGTCAGCCCAAAGATCTTCGTTTTCATTTCGTATTTTAATAACTGTTTTTACAGTATTTAAAAGAGAATCGGGTCTATTCTCTTGAGATGCAACCGTAGGAGCATCTTCGCTGTCGTCAACAGGTAAGTAAAGCTCTTCTTTTTCAGCATCTGAAAAACCTAAATTCTTGCCCCCACCCCACTGCATCGGGGTACGTGTGCCGGTTCGTGAGTAGGCACCTTCTTTACTATTTAACCCTTCGATAAATCGCATACCGATTTCATCGCCGTAATATAAAAACGGAACGCCAGGCAATGTGAAAATAGTGCAAAAAGCAAGCTCCAGTTCCCTTTTTGAGTAATTTCTTGACATTCTCGGAGTATCATGATTACAAGTGATAAAGCTTATGAACCCATCGTTTTTAGTCGCTTCAAGGTTAGGAAGATATTCCTTTGTGAATAAAGTGATATCGCCCAATCCGTTTTTAGAAAAGAAGCTTTTATCCTCGCCTGTTTCCTTGTCATGAAAGCGAAAAAGCGTATTGTAGCCATTGCCCTCATGATCCAAATAGAAATCTGCATGAAATCCGCATTTCAGAGCACGGGTTGGCGTGCACCATTCGGCAACCAGTGCCGCTTCGGGATACTCAGCGTCCATCATCTTTCGAATATTTTTCCAAATTTTCATGGTAGATATCTTTTCCTCGTCGTTCTTAACAAGGGAATCTGCCATATCCACACGGAATCCGTCACAGCCCCTAGACAGCCAAAACCTCATCATGTCTTTCAAGGCTTCACGTGTTGCAATACAAACTGTGTCGTCCGCAGGCTTCTGCCATTTCGGATGAGTAATCTCATGGAAACCGTAATTCAACGCTGGCTGAGAGCTAAAAAAGTTTACAAGATAATTTCCGTCACGCGGCGAAATTCCGCACATCAAACGATATTGAGGAGGAGCCTCCCATACACTTTCTGTCCATATATAACGGTCGGTAAGCTCGTTATTTTCTGCTTCACGGCTTTGCAAGAACCATTTATGAGTGTCTGAGGTATGCCCGGGAATTAAGTCAAGCAACACTTTAATTCCTTTTTCATGAGCAACTTCAAACAGGCGGATTAAATCCTCGTTTGTACCGTAACGCTGTGCTACATTTTTATAATCCCTAACATCATAACCGGCATCCATAAAAGGCGAGTCGAAAACAGGATTTAGCCACAGAGCATTGCAGCCCAAATCCTTTATATAATCGAGCTTTTCGATAATCCCCTGGATATCGCCGATACCGTCATCGTTTGAATCGTAAAAGCTTTGAGGATAAATTTCGTAAAAAACAGCATTTCTTAGCCATTTCGGCATAAAAGTGCCTCCTTAAAAATATAAAATACAATGTGAAATATTTTTAAATATTGATAGAATATTATTTTTATCATTCTAACATTTTAATTGAATCAATGCAAGATTAATATCTTGAATTTCATGTTCATATAGTTAATTAACTATAGACAAGAATATTTACTTTTTTCTTGTCAACAGATGCTGCATTTTTATTTTTAAAAATCACGTCGGAAAGGTTTTTTATGCACGAATTTTTACTTCTTCTTGAAAAATTTAATGATAAACTGAATGATATAGTTTGGGGCATACCTGTATTGTTGTTTATACTCCTAATCGGGCTAATGTTTACCGTAAGACTTGGCTTTTTTCAATTTACAAAATATAAAGTATGGATGAAAGCTACTTTCGGTTCTTTTTTAAAGAAAAAGGGTGGATCGACAAGTAGTGGGATCTCAACTTTTCAAGCTATGTCAACGGCGCTTGCAGGAGCAATCGGAACAGGCAATATTGTAGGTGTCGCAACCGCAATTACGCTTGGAGGTCCCGGCGCAATTTTTTGGATGTGGATTGCAGCTTTTCTTGGAATGATGACAAGCTTTGCTGAAAATATTCTCGGCGTGCTATACCGCCAAAAAAACAAAAAAGGGCAATGGGTCGGCGGTCCGATGTATTACATAGAAAAAGGTCTTCATCAAAAGTGGCTTGCGGTAATTTTTGCTGTAGCTTGTATGATCGCAGCATTGGGCATTGGCAATATGACACAATCGAATTCAATTGCCGCCGCTCTTAATATGAGCTTTAATGTTCCCCCCATTACAACAGCAATTATTGTGGCTATTGTATGCAGTGCCGTAATTTTCGGAGGCATTAAACGAATTGCCAAAGTAACAGAAATGATTGTTCCATTTATGTCAGCATTTTATATTTTAGGATGTCTCATTGTATTAGCAGTAAACTTCCATGGTGTTCCTTCAGCATTTATTAATATAATTACTGGTGCGTTTCAATTCAAAACAGCGGCTGCGGGAGCAGGTGGATATACAATTTCTCTTGCAGTAAAATACGGTATTTCACGCGGTGTTTTTTCAAATGAAGCAGGTTTGGGAAGCTCACCGATTATACATGCCGCTACAGACGATTACAACCCAATCCGTGCAGGGATGTGGGGCATTTTCCAAGTCTTTATAGACACGATAGTTGTCTGTACTCTTACGGCATTCTGCATTCTCTCAACCAATGAATGCACGGAGGGGCTTGACGGCGTCGAACTGAGCGCAGTTGCTTTTAACGGAGTATTTCACGAATTCGGAGGTCTATTTATTACTGTCTCTGTATTGTTGTTTGCATTTGCAACGTTGATAAGCTGGTCATACTTTGGTGAAAAAAGTCTTGAATATTTAAGCGGTGACAAACTGTTGCCTTTCTACAAAGCATTTTATGTGCTTTGTGCAGCGCTTGGTTGTGTAATGAATTTGCGTTTGGTGTGGGAAATCTCTGATACCTTCAACGGGATTATGGCAATACCAAATTTGATTGCACTTTTGTTCCTTTCAAAGCAAGTAATAAAAGAAGTTAAAAGCAAAAGCAAAAAATTCACAAAAATATAAATAATAACTGAAAAGGGTTTAATCGGTGAATTATATGGAAAAAAACATTAAAATTTTAAGGAAATTTATTGAATCCACAAAAACTTACTTGCACACTCCTTGTCCCTCTAATATTATGTTATTAGCAGGACTTTTATCAGAACTGATAAACGGAGGTTTGTGTATGACAATCGAGAGAATCGATGAAAAAAGACTTCTAATCGCACTGTGCGATGAGGATATGCGAGCATTTTCTCTGGAATTTTCCACAATGGGGTTTAATGACCCTGACTCACGAAAGGTACTTCGTCGGCTTTTACTGCTAGCCGGTGCAAGAACAGGAGTATCGGTTAGCAATAAATCGCTTTTGGTTGAGGCTCTGCCTCATCAAAACGGCTGCCTGCTTCTTGTAACCTTGAATGAAAAATCAGATATACGAAAAATTTATAAAATTAAAAAGCACATCGACACCTCTGTTTTTGTATTTTCCTCACTCGATAACTTCCTTGATGCAAATAGACACCTTTATGAACTCGGTTATGTGTTTATTGATTCCAGTGCTTACGAATATATGGAAAAATACTATTTGCTAATCAAACCGCAAGGGGTGCTTCAGCATAAAGCGGAAAATGTGTTGAAAGAATACGGAGCAAATGTAAAAGAAAATCAAATGTTTTTTGCACGGCTTAAAGAATACGGCCATACTATTGCACTTCACGGTGCAATCTGGCAAATTGGCTCTGCAATGTGCAAAAGTTGATCCATTTGCATAACAGTATTAAAATTATGCTGTAAAAATTAAACTCGCATTTCCACTATACGGTGGTAAGTTGAAAAAATATTAAACTGCTGTCGATTCAATAATTGAACCGACAGCAGTTGTTTTTTATATTATTTATTAAACTGTTGTATTTGTATTTCTTTTAAATTTATTAAGTACTTTACCAAATATTTTTTTAAACATACGTTTAAATGTTGCTGCTAGATATTGATATTCTTCCGCTTTTCTGAATATCAAGAAGAAAACAATATTTGG
>JAUZPX010000094.1 GCA_030705695.1 Bacillota bacterium | reverse complement strand
GTTTTCTTCCAATTCTTGACATTCTTGCACCTCCTTACCAAACAAATGCGAGGACTTCACCGCCCACGTTGTCTTTACGTGCCTGACGGTCTGTCATCACGCCTTTTGATGTTGAGATTATAGCAATGCCCAAGCCTTTCATAACTTTCGGCATGTCCTCAACGTCGCTGTACATACGCAAACCAGGCTTTGAAATTCTGCGCAATCCGCGAATAACAGGACTCTTTGTCTCGTCATAACGGAGTGTAACTTTGATTACGCCTTGCTTGCCGTCTTCAATAACAGTAAAGTTTTTTACATAACCCTCGTCCACAAGAATCTGGCAGATAGCCTTTTTCATATTGGAAGCGGGAATTTCAACAGTATCATGCTTTGCGGAACTCGCATTGCGAATTCTTGTTAGCAAATCTGCGATAGGATCAGTAATCTGCATGATATTTCCTCCTTACCAGCTGGCTTTTTTGACTCCCGGGATTTGACCTTTGTAGGCAAGCTCCCTGAAGCAAATACGGCAAATTCCGAACTTACGAAGATAAGCATGTGGTCTGCCGCAGATTTTACATCTGGTGTATGCTCTTGTGGAATACTTCGGAGCTCTCTGCTGTTTGATTTTCATTGCAGTTTTTGCCACAATAATCCCTCCTTATTTCGCAAACGGAGCGCCCATCATTGTTAACAACTCACGGGCCTCTTCGTCGGTCTTTGCGGTCGTGACAAAGCAAATATCCATACCACGTACTTTGTCGATCTTATCGTAGTCGATTTCAGGGAAAATCAGTTGCTCTTTGATACCCATGTTGTAGTTACCACGACCATCAAATGAGTTTGGATTGATTCCTCTGAAGTCTCTAACTCTTGGAAGAGCAACATTGAAGAGTCTGTCTAAAAACTCATACATTTTGCTTCCTCTGAGTGTAACCTTGGCGCCTATGTTCATACCTTCTCTGAGCTTAAAGTTTGCAACGGATTTCTTTGCCTTGCAAACAATAGGTTTTTGACCTGTAATAAGTCCCAAATCGTTTACGATAGCGTCAATGATTTTTGCGTTATCTCTTGCATCACCGTCGCCGCAATTGATGATAATCTTGTCAAGCTTCGGGATCTGCATAACACTTTTATAAGTGAACTTGTTCATCAGTGCGGGGGCAACGTCTTTCTTGTAATAATCAAACAATCTAGCCATTCAAATAACCCCCTTACAGCTTGTTGCCGCATTTTTTGCAAATGCGTTCTTTTGAGCCGTCTTCGTAAACACGATAACCGGCACGTGTACGGCCGCCGCAAGTACTGCAAAACAGCTGAACTTTGCAAGCATACATAGCGCTTTCAGCTTTAATAATGCCGCCCTGTTCGCCCATTTTGCGAGGCTTGACGTGCTTGGAAACAAAATTAACTTTTTCAACGATAACTTTGCCTTCCTTTGGGCTGACTGCCATGACTTTACCTTTTTTGCCTTTGTCCTTACCGCTGATAACAACAACGGTATCACCAGTTTTTACATGAATTTTTTTGTTCATATTCGGCCCCTCCATCAAAGCACTTCGGGAGCAAGACTTAAAATCTTCAGATAATCTTTATCACGAAGTTCTCTTGCTACCGGTCCAAAAATACGGGTGCCTCTTGGGTTTTTATCTTCTTTAATGATAACTGCGGCATTTTCGTCAAAACGAATGTATGTGCCGTCATCACGACGCACACCCTTTGCTGAGCGTACGACAACTGCTTTTACTACGTCGCCTTTTTTAACAACGCCGCCGGGTGCTGCTTTTTTAACAGAAGCAACAATAACGTCGCCGATGTTGGCGTACCTCCTGCGGGTTCCGCCGAGAACACGGATGCACATAATCTCTTTTGCGCCGGTGTTATCTGCAACCTTGAGGTAGGTTTGCTGTTGTATCACAGTGCTTTCCTCCTTTGTTTTAAAAAGCTAACATGATTTTACTATCTTAATAACAGTAATTATTTAGCTTTCTCTATGATCTCGACTAGTCTCCATCTTTTTTCTTTTGAAAGAGGACGGGTCTCCATAACTTTTACACGATCGCCGATGCCGCACTCATTTTTCTCATCATGGGCTTTCAGCTTAACTGTGCGTTTAATAATTTTATTGTAAAGCGGATGTTTTACGCTGTCGATAACAGCTACAACGATTGTTTTGTCCATTTTGTCGCTGACAACTTTACCAATCACAGTTTTTCTTATATTTCTTTCGCTCATTTTTTACTCCTCCTTACGCTTCGCTGTCTTCAAGCTCTTGTTGCCTGAGAACGGTTTGCACTCTTGCAATGTCTTTTTTGACAGCACTGATGCGCATTGGGTTATCGAGCTGATTAATGGCAAGCTGGAAACGAAGTTTGAACAGTTCATCTTTCAGGTCTTTCAGTTTGAGCTCTAACTCTTTGGTTGATTGCTCTCTGAGTTGGCTTGCTTTCATACCTCATCGACCCCCGTTTCCTTTTTTACAAACTTGCACTTGATTGGCAATTTGTTGGCAGCAAGACGTAAAGCTTCTCTTGCTGTCTCTTCCGGTACGCCGCCAAGCTCGAACATAACTCTGCCCGGCTTAACAACGGCAACCCAGTACTCCGGAGAACCTTTACCAGAACCCATTCGGGTTTCAGCCGGCTTCTCGGTTACAGGCTTATCAGGAAAAATTTTAATCCAGACTTTACCGAATCTTTTGCAGTAACGCGTCATAGCGATACGGGCAGATTCAATCTGGTTTGAAGTGATCCAGCTTGGCTCAAGGGCCTGAAGACCGAAATCACCGTAAACAACTTTGTTACCGCGGGTAGCTTTACCAGTCATACGACCTCTGTGAACTCTGCGGTATTTCACACGTTTTGGTAATAACATTAACGATTGCCTCCTTCCTTACGTGAAGGCTTATTGCGATTCTCACGAAGAACTTCGCCTCTGTACAGCCAAACTTTTACGCCGATTCTGCCATAAGTTGTTGCTGCTTCAGCAAAACCGTAGTCGATGTCAGCACGAAGTGTCTGCAAAGGAATTGTGCCCTCGTGATATTGCTCGCTTCTAGCGATTTCAGCTCCGCCTAAACGTCCTGAAACCTGAGTTTTAATACCTTTAGCGCCGAATTTCATAGCGCGTCCGATTGCTTGCTTCATTGCACGGCGGAAAGAAATTCTCTTCTCCAGCTGTTGAGCAATGCTCTCGGCAACAAGTTGAGCGTTCAAATCAGGAGATTTGACCTCAACAATATTGATTGCAACCGGCTTCTTTAAAGTGGCTTCACACTGTGTTTTAAGCTTCTCTATTTCAGATCCGCCTTTTCCGATAACCATACCAGGTTTTGCACAGTGAATGTTAATTCTTACTTTTTGAGCTGCGCGCTCAATCTCAATCTTGGGTACGCCTGCTAAATACAGTTGCTTTTTGAGTACCTTACGGAGGTTGTAATCCTCAACAAGAGTATCGCCAAATTCTTTATTATTTGCAAACCAGCGTGAATCCCAGTCTTTGATGACGCCCACACGTAAACCGTGGGGATTTACCTTTTGGCCCATAAACTTGTCTCCTCCTTAATCTTTAGTTTCTTTTAGCACCAGGCTGATGTGGGATGTTTTCTTATCGATTCTAAATCCTCTGCCCTGTGCACGAGGACGCATTCTCTTCAGGATTGGACCCTGGCTTACGGAACAATGTGCTACGTAAAGCTTAGAAACGTCCATATTGTGGTTATTCTCAGCATTGGCCATAGCAGACTTGAGAAGTTTCTCAAGGTGCTCGCAGGCGGCCTTGGGGGTATGCTTGAGGACAGCCATTGCGTAATCGACCGGCTTATTACGGATTAAATCCAGCACGATCTTTACTTTTCTCGGTGAAATACGGACATATTTTAAATATGCCTTTGCTTCTGCTGATTCCATTGCAATACTCTCCTTCCGCCTTATTTCTTAGTGGTTTTTGAACCGGCATGGCCTCTGAAAGTTCTGGTGGGAGCAAACTCGCCGAGCTTATGTCCTACCATGTCTTCTGTTACATATACCGGAACATGTTTGCGTCCGTCATGAACTGCAAACGTATGACCAACGAAATCAGGGAAAATCGTGGAGGCTCTGCTCCAGGTTTTTAAAATGCGCTTTTCGCCTGCTTCATTCATTTTTTGAATCCTAGATAGCAGCACAGGCTGTACATAAGGACCCTTTTTAACGCTTCTGCCCATAAATGTATAAGCTCCTTTCTGTATGCCTCTTACTTACCGTTTCTACGTCTTACAATATACTTATCGGAACGGTTGTGCTTATCTCTTGTCTTATAACCCAGAGCAGGTTTGCCCCAAGGAGTTACAGGACCCGGACGACCGATCGGGCTTTTGCCTTCACCACCGCCGTGAGGGTGATCGCAAGGGTTCATAACAGAACCTCTAACTGTAGGACGCCAACCCATGTTGCGTTTACGTCCGGCTTTACCGATCTTAACATTTTCATGGTCTGTATTTCCGACCTGTCCGATTGTTGCCATACAGTTAATCGGAACATTACGGAGCTCACCGCTTGGGAGTCTTAACAGAGCCATGCCGTTCTCTTTTGCCATAAGCTGAGCCATATTTCCTGCTGCACGAGCCATTTGTGCGCCCCTGCCCGGATAAAGCTCAACATTGTGAATAAACGTACCAACTGGGATATTGTTAAGCGGAAGTGCGTTACCAACTTTAATATCGGCATTTGCACCTGATACAACAGTATCTCCGACCTTTAATCCCTGAGGAGCGATGATATATGCCTTTTCACCATCTTCATAACCGAGCAATGCAATGAAAGCTGAACGGTTAGGATCATACTCTAAAGTAAGAACTTTAGCTGGGATATCGCTCTTTTGGCGTTTAAAATCAATAATACGGTATTTTTTACGGTTACCGCCGCCTCTGTGGCGAACGGTGATACGTCCGTAGCTGTTACGTCCGCTGTGCTTCTTTAATGCCTCGAGAAGACTTTTCTCTGGAGCAACTTTTGAAAGCACGGAATAATCTGTAACCGACATATTTCTTCTTGCGTTTGTAGTCGGCTTAAATACTTTAATTGCCATTTGGCTTCACTCTCCTTGAATGGTTTGCGGTCACGACACGAGTAATCGTATCGGACGGCCAGCTTTGCGGGGCGGATCAAATCCCCATACGTTCTGTCCGATATTTCGGGAATTACATCATTCCGTCAAAAAACTCAATTGCTTTTGAGCCTTCGGAAAGGGTAACAATCGCTTTTTTCCAGGACGGTGTATAACCTTCTGTTCTGCCCTGACGGCGCAGATGTCCTCTTACATTGATTGTATTTACCTTTACGACTTCTACTTTAAATAATTCTTCAACAGCTCTTGCAATTTCAATCTTGCCTGCTGTTTTGAGAACTTTGAAAGTATATTTTTTGTTAGGAATACCATTCATGCTTTTTTCAGAGATGATTGGTTTTAAGATAATATCCTGAGGCAGCATTATGCGTACACCTCCTCGATTTTCTTAACAGCATCCTGCACGATAATCAACTTATCGGCATGAAGCATGTCATACACGTTCAAGGTGTTAACCTGTGTCGTTTTAACACCAACAATGTTGTTTGCAGAGCTAATAACAAATTTGTTAACTTCCGGCAAAACGATAAGTGTTTTCTTTTCGCTGCCGACAGCTTTAAGCATTTCAACCATTGTCTTTGTCTTGAAGCTATCCATCTCAATTTTGTCAAGAACGATGATGTTGCTATCTTGTGCTTTCACAGAGAAAGCAGATTTCATCGCAAGTCTTCTGACTTTTTTATTCACCGTGAAACGATAAGAACGTGGCTTCGGTGCATGTGCGATTCCGCCATGAACCCACTGTACGGCTCTTGTGGAACCCTGACGTGCACGGCCTGTACCCTTTTGTCTCCACGGTTTTTTGCCGCCGCCTGATACTTCTGAACGTGTGAGCGTTGACTGAGTACCCTGACGCTGGTTAGCTAGATAATTTACCACCATTTGGTGCATTACTGCGGCGTTGGGTTCAATTCCGAATATGGCATCGGATAAATCGATCGAGCCGACCTTTTTACCTTCCATATTGAGTACTTCTACATTCGGCATATAAAATCCTCCTCCCTTACGCCTTAACGGAATCGTGAATCGACACGATACCGCCGTTCGGGCCCGGAACAGCACCTTTAATTGCAAGCAGGTTGTTTTCAATATCAACCATAACAATTTTAAGGTTTTGTACTGTGACTCTCTCTGCGCCAAGGTGACCTGCCATTTTCTTGCCTTTCCAAACTCTGGAAGGGCTTGAGCAAGCACCCATGGAACCGCCGTGACGAGCAACAGGACCGGAACCGTGTGTTTCTTTTAATCTGTGGAAATTCCAGCGCTTAATAACGCCAGCATAACCTTTACCTTTGCTTGTGCCAGTGACATCAACTTGGTCGCCGATTGCGAAAACGTCTGCTTTTACGATATCGCCTGGATTATAAGCCTCGATATCAGCAAGGCGGAATTCGCGGAGTGATCTTTTCGGTGCGGCGCCGGCTTTCTCAAAGTGGCCTTTCATAGGCTTATTCACTTTATGAGCCTTTAAATCGCCGAAACCAAGCTGCACAGCAGCATAGCCATCATTTTCAACTGTTTTTTTCTGAGAAACAACACAAGGTCCTGCTTCTACAACAGTTACGGGAATGACGTTCCCTTTTTCATCGAAGATCTGTGTCATACCGATCTTCTTGCCGATGATTGCTTTTTGCATTTCTATATTCCTCCTGTTAGGTTATTGGTTCATTTGTTTTGTACAAATGAACATGACCCCAACTGCCTGTTGGTTGAAATACGGCTTTAAATTGCCGTTTCGAAATTAAAGCTTAATTTCGATTTCAACACCGGCAGGGAGCTCTAAGCTCATAAGAGCTTCGACTGTCTTGCTTGACGGTCTCAGAATGTCGATTAAACGTTTGTGAGTTCTCATTTCGAATTGCTCACGGCTGTCTTTATACTTATGAACAGCGCGGAGAATTGTGATGATCTGCTTCTCTGTTGGAAGTGG
>JAUZPX010000093.1 GCA_030705695.1 Bacillota bacterium | reverse complement strand
TGGCTTGCGTTTGCAAAAAATTCCTCACGTAACTTTTGATTTTTTGCTATCTCTGTAATATCATTTAAAATCACTATGCACAAATTTGCAATATCGTCGGCTTTGTACTCATCTAATTTTTTCACGGTAACAAGATAGACTAAACCGTTTTGCTCAAGCTCAAACAGTGCGCTATGACCGCTTTTTGTACAGGCATTTACGGCATCTATTATTTGATGATTAATAGTTAAATAGTTTAGATTATGACCTTTGATGTCACCGGTAATCTCAAAAACACGTTTTGCACTGTCATTTATTAAAGTAACATTTAAATCGCTGTTAACAGCAAAAAGTCCGTCGTTAATATTATTTAAAATATAATGAAGTTTGTTTTTCTCGTTCTTAATTTTGTAAATATCTTTTTCAAGCTTTTCGGAAATATCGTTAATCTCATTTGTAATCTGATTAATCTCTTCATATTTCGAATTTGAATCTGATTTTTTATAATTTCCGTCATTAAGTGATTGAAGGCTTTGTTTAATAAATTCAAAAGGCATAAGCAGCTTTTTGATTGACTTATCAATTAAGAAAAACGATGCAATAATTATAACTATTATTATTAAAATAAACAGCGGAAGAGTCCTCATAAAATAGCTGTTAATTGAATTAATCGGAACGGCAAATCGAATAAAAATATAATCGCCCGAAGAGATATTAACTTTTTTGGCATAGTACATCATATCGGTATTAAGAGTTGTACTATGCCTGATAACAACTTCAGGCGTTCCTTTCAGCGCAGCTTGAATTTCTTCTCTGCCAAGATGATTTTCAAGAGTAGAAGTATCTAACGGGCTGGAATCCTTAAGAACCTTACCGCTGCTTGATATTATTGTTATGCGTACATTATCTTGAAGTACGTTTACGCTTTCAATATACTTGTCAAGATTTGTATTACCCTTATAAAAGTTGCTGTAAATATCCGTATAGTTAATTACTGTATCCTTGGCAAGATCAATATTGTCAACATAAGTAATATACAGGCTTGCACCAAACAAAACAAGCAAAGCACAGCAAATTATTAAAGTATTGACCAAGAATAATCTCTTTTTCATTTGATCATATACCCCACACCGCGCACGGTTGAAATCTCACAAATACTTTCGGCTTCGCTAATTTTTTTACGAAGCTCTTTTATATGGATATCCAATGTCCGTGTTTCACCGATATAATCGCAACCCCAAACAGTGCTGAAGAGATTTTCTCTGTCAACAACTTTTTCAGCTGACTGGCAGAGCAGCTTAAGCAATTTATATTCTTTCAGCGTTGTTTGTATGGTTTTATTGTTGACTGTTATACTGTGTTTATCATCATCAATAATAATATCTTTGAAAACAAGATCTTTCTTCTCTTCTTTCTTTGTTTTGCGAAGATTTGCTTTTACTCTTGCAACAAGCTCCAAAACACCAAACGGCTTTGCAATATAGTCATCGGCACCGAGATTTAACCCTTTTACTTTAGAAATTTCCTCGCCCTTTGCAGATACCATAATTACAGGAATACTACAAAGACGGTCATCAGATTTTAGTTTTTTAAGAATTGAAAAGCCATCTTCCCCGCTTAGCATTATATCAAGCAAAACCAAATCTGGGTTGTGACTTTTAAGCGCAGAATACAAACCCTGCGCGTTTTCAAAACATTGCACATCAAAATCATTTTCTAATGTATAGGTGTATAACTCTCTTATGGAGGCTTCGTCTTCAACAGCAAAAATTATAGGTTTCATATATTAATCTCTCAATCAAAAATTATCTCCCTGATGCTGCCCGGTTATTGCATATTCAACCCACTCACCGATATTTACTGCATGGTCACCGATGCGTTCAAGATATTTTGCTATCATCATAAACATAATTGCCTGTTCTGCATTATCGGGATTTTGTTTAATTAACTCAACCAAATCAGCCATTACGGTGTTAAAGAGATTGTCGACATTGTCATCCGTATCGTCAAGGCTTTTTGCAAGAGCCAAATCTCTGTTAATATACGCAAGGACTCCGTCCTTAACCATTTTTGCGGCATACTCTGCCATCTGTTTAATATGTTCGAGCTGTTTAATATGCTCTTTGTCTCCGATTTGTATCGTAATTTCAGCAATATCCCTTGCCTGGTCACCAATGCGTTCAAGATCAGTAATCATTTTTAAAGCTGCCGAAACCTCACGGAAATCGCTTGCGACAGGATGCTCCATCAAAAGAATTTTAAGGCAATTTTGTTCAATATCTCTTTCCATTCTGTTTATGAATTTATCTTCTTCGTAAACTTCTTTTGCAAGCTCCATATCATGATTTACAAGAGCTTTGATTCCATTTTCAATCATAAGCTCGATACTACGGCACATAAGAACAAGGTTATCAAATACATTTTTGAGCTCAATTTCATATTTAGCACGAATTGACATAATAATTATACTCCTTTATATATGTTTTTTCAATAAATCAGCCGAAGCGGCCGGATATATAGTTCTCCGTACGTTTATCCTTTGGATTTGAAAATATATTTTCGGTCTTATCATATTCAATTATTTCTCCAAGCAAGAAGAATGCGGTTTTGTCTGAAATTCTTGTTGCCTGCTGCATATTGTGGGTAACTATAACTATTGTATAATTCTCTTTCAGTTCGTTGACAAGCTCTTCAATCTTACCTGTGGAAATCGGGTCAAGTGCACTTGTCGGCTCATCCATTAAAAGAATTTTCGGACTTGCCGCCAAAGCTCTCGCTATGCAAAGCCTTTGCTGCTGACCGCCCGACATTCCTAGTGCATCTTTTTTAAGTCTGTCTTTAACTTCATCCCAAATACTTGCTCGCCTCAGGCTTTTTTCGACGATCTCATCAAGCTCGCTTTTTTTCTTAACTCCAAATGTTCTTGGGGCAAAAGCAATATTGTCGTAAATACTCATCGGAAAAGGATTCGGTTTTTGAAATACCATTCCGACTTCTTTTCTGAGCATCGTGATATCGATATCTTTATCATATATGTTCATATCTCCGATTATTACTTCACCAGTGATTTTACAGCCTTCAATAAGATCGTTCATCCTGTTGAAAACCTTTAAAAAGGATGATTTTCCGCAGCCTGAAGGTCCAATAAATGCTGTGATTTCATTCTCAGCAATATCAATATTCAGGTTTTTAAGTGCATGAAAATCTTTGTAAAACAAATTGCAGTTTCTTACTGTAATATCATATTTTTTATTCATTAGAGACGTCCTCCGGAAAATTTGTTCAGCTTTTTCCCGATTACTGTGGCAATAATATTTATCGCAAGCACTAAAATCAATAATACAAGTGCTGTTGCCGAAGCCTGTTCGGGATATCCAAAGCTTCCGAAATAATAAACATCAAGTGCAAGGCTTGTTCCGGGTGAGGAAACTCCTTGCGGCATTTTGTCAACAACCATTCCAATTGTAAGAATTAAAACTGCACTTTCGCTTATAACACGTCCGATTGCCAGAATAAGCGAGGTAACAATTCCGCTTACGGCGCACGGAAGTACAACTGTAAAAATTGTTCTGACTTTGCTTGCGCCAAGTGCAAAGCTACCTTCTCTAAAACTTTTCGGCACTGCAAGTAAATTTTCCTCTGTTGAGCGAACTATAAGAGGAAGTATCATTATTGCAAGAGTTATTCCGCCGCCTAATAGAGAATATTTAAACCCTAGTGCAACAACAAAGACAAGATAACCGAAAATTCCGTAAACAATACTTGGTATTCCTGCAAGCGTTTCTGTTGCAACACGTACCCAGCGAATAATTTTGCTTTTTGTATTTGTATATTCTGTAAGGAAAATTGCGCTTCCTATTCCTATCGGAGCGGAAATTAATACAGATATCAATACTAAATAAAGTGTGCCGACAAGTGCAGGCTTTATAGTAGGCTCTGCTCCGTAATCCCCAAAAATTAACTGGAAATTGACATACGGAAGTCCCCTGATAACAATAAATATAACCAAAGCTAAAAGAGAGAGCAAACTTACTACAAGTGAAGCCTGTGATAAGCGCTTATATAATGCATATTTAAAAATTTGCCGTTTATGTTTTGCGTTTTGCATTTTTCTCTTCTCCTCTGTTTTTCAATAGTGAAAAGCTTATATTTAAAATAAGCGTAAACACAAACAAAACTACGCCAGTTGCAATTAAAGCATTTACGGCTTCTCCTGTAAGCTCTGTTGCACCCATTGCAATGTTTGCTGTAAGCGTTCTGACGCTTTGAAATATTCCTTTCGGCATTACAGGCGAACCGCCGATGACCATAATGACCGCCATTGTCTCACCTATTGCACGACCTATTGCAAGTACAACACCGGCAAGGATTCCGCTTTTTGCTGCAGGTACCATAACTTTGAAAACGGCCTGTTCATTTGTTGCTCCAAGTGCCAATGAGCCCTCAAAGTAGCTGCTCGGCACGGCGCAGAGAGCGTCATAGCTAACACTGACAACAGTCGGCAGAATCATAATTGAAAGAACAATACTTGCCGCAAGTATTCCGTATCCAACACCGTTTGACGATACATTATCTCTTAAAAAAGGAACAACTATTATTAAACCAAAAAGTCCGTATATGACTGATGGTATTCCTGCAAGCAAATTTATAAGCTGTTTTATATTGTTTACAATCTTTTTATTGCAGAATTTATATAATGAAACAGCAGTTAATAAGCCTATTGTAACGCCAATAACCGTTGACAGTGCGGTCACATAAAGCGAGGCAATTATCATCGGTAAAATCCCATAACTCGGTGTTGCTGAAGTAATATCCCATTTTGTACCGAATAAAAATTGAAAAACACCTGTTTTTGCAAAAAAAGGAAATGCACTGATAAACAGAAACGCACATATTGATAATAGTGCAAAAACTGAAAAAACAGCGCAAAATATAAAAATTGCTTTCATAAAACTTTCTCTTGCTCTAATAAAGGAATAAGCTTTATTCAAAACGATTACCTCCAAGCAAGCAGTTTACCGGAATTACTCATATTAAGTAACTCCGGCGGAACTGTTTATATTTTATTATTTAATCAGTTGTGACCATGTTGTAATCGCATCTTTTCCTGCATCTTTATTATAAATTGCTTTTAATTGATCGACTGTTATATTGCTAATGGTGTTTTGCTTATTTACAATAACCGCTATTCCGTCTTTTGCTACCGTATATGAAACACAGCTTGGAGCATTAGTTTTGTCAAACACTGCGCTTATCATACCGAATGCACTTGTGCCGTTTTCAGCGTTTTTGTAACCAGTTCCGCTACCGCCGCCTGATACTGTAACCTTAACATTTGGCTGTAATTTTTCATACTCAGCGGCAAGCTTAATCATAAGCGGCTGCAGTGAGGTTGAGCCTGATACATCAATAGAACCTGAAAGTGTTGAATCAATTGTATATTCAGGTGCAGTATCGTATATCGATACATACTTATTATCAGAAATAATGCTTTGTGCATCTTTACTGCCAAGGAATGCTAAAAATGCTTTATTCAAACCGCTTTTTACATTTGAGTCTTTGTATACAACCGAAAGAGGCCGTGATAATTTATATGTCCCATTTTTAATATTATCTGCATTTGCAGCAACTCCGTTTACCGAAACAGACTTTACATCATCGGTAATATAACCTAAACTTTCGTATGCTATTGCCGACGGATTATTCTTTACTTCTGCCAAAACAGCTGCCGTACCTGTTTGGATAACAACGTTTGCCGGGTCAGCTTTGCCCTTTAATCCTATCAACTCCATATACGCCGATTTTGTTCCGCTTCCGTCCTCACGTGCAGTAACGGAAATATTTTTACTTGTGTCAAACCCCGATGACTTTGAACCGCAGCTTGCAAAACTTAGAACAAGTGCAATTATGCTTACAAAAACAATAATCTTTTTCATTTCATTTACCTCTTTATTTATTTTTCGTGCTTATTATAACAAGTAATTTTTTTCACTAATATCTACTTATGGTAAGATTAATGTAAAGTTTATGTAAAGCAGAAAATTATTTGTTTTAATATATTTATAGTTGACAAATAAAGGGAGAAGTGCTATTGTACTAAAATACTAATACAATTCATGAACGGAGGATTTTGCAGATGCTCAAACTAAAACTCGATAATATTAAAAAAACATACAAAAGCGGAGAAACAGTTATTGCTCTAAAAGGTATTTCGCTTGGATTTCGGGAAAATGAGTTCGTTTCTATTCTCGGACCGTCAGGATGCGGAAAAACAACGCTCTTAAACATTATAGGCGGACTTGATCGCTATGACAGCGGAGATTTGTTTATAAAAGGTATGTCAACAAAAAAATTCAAAAACAGCGATTGGGATGCATATCGTAACCGCTCTATCGGCTTTGTTTTCCAAAGTTATAATTTAATTGGGCATCAAACGGTATTGCAAAATGTTGAAATAGCTATGACACTTTCTGGTGTATCAGCATCTGAAAGAAAGCGCAGAGCGAAAAAAGTGCTTACGGAAGTCGGACTAGCCGACCAGATGAAGAAAAAACCTAATCAATTGTCAGGCGGTCAAATGCAGCGTGTGGCAATTGCAAGAGCTCTTGTGAACGACCCGGATATAATTCTTGCAGACGAGCCAACAGGAGCACTAGACAGCCACACAAGCGTTCAAATAATGGATATATTAAAAGAAGTTGCAAAAACACGTCTTGTAATTATGGTAACGCACAACGGTGAAATTGCCGAAGAGTATTCAAACAGAATTATTCGTCTGTTAGACGGTGAAATTCAGTCCGACAGTAATCCTATAACAGAAGCTGAAGATGTATTTGAAGAGTCGGCAAAAATCAAAAAGTTCAAGAAAACTTCCATGTCATTGTTTACTGCAACATCGCTTTCATTTAAAAATCTGCTTACAAAGAGAGGCAGAACGATAATCACATCGCTCGCAGGCAGCATCGGCATTATAGGCGTTGCTCTTGTTTTGGCTCTTTCAAACGGACTGTCTATTTATATGAGCAGCATGCAGTCGAATGCACTTTCCGGCTTTCCAATTACTATTAGCACAACTGAAC
>JAUZPX010000092.1 GCA_030705695.1 Bacillota bacterium | reverse complement strand
TAAACGAAGAAAAGAAATTCGCAATCAGATTTGATTTATCAAGCGATAGATCGAAATATCGGTGAATGAAATGAACATTCAAACAAGAAAAATAGAAGAGCTGATTTATGCGGATTATAATCCGCGCAAACTTTTAACGCCAGAAGATTCCGAATATCAAAAAATAAAAAGAAGCGTTCAAGAATTTGGATACATTGATCCAATTATTATAAATAGCGATAACACTATTATTGGTGGTCATCAGCGCGTTACCGTTTTAAGAGATCTAGGGTATAAAGAAATTGATGTAGTTGTCATCGATGCCCCAAAAGAAAAAGAAAAGCTATTAAATATTGCTCTTAATAAAATTTCTGGTGAATGGGATTTTGAAAAATTATATAACGTTTTGTCTGAATTGTCATCTGAGACCGATATAACGCTTACTGGATTTGATTTATCTGAATTTGATGAGATGATAAAGGAGTTTGAAAATGACGAAGACTCCTTTCTTTATGAAGATAATTTAAATATTGATGAGGAATACAGCAAGATTGATGTTCCAATCTCCCGAATCGGAGATATTTGGCAACTGGGAGATCACAGATTACTTTGCGGAGATAGTTGCAATCCAGGTGATGCAGAAAAATTAATGGGCAATAAAAAAGCTTGGCTCATTGTTACCGATCCTCCATATAACATGAATTATATCGGCGCAGGAAAAAGTCGCCGTGAAGCAATTCAAAACGATAATTTGTCGGATTCGAATTTTGAAAAGTTTCTTCTGGCCGCAGCTACCAATTATAACAACGCTCTTGCCGATGGCGGAACCGGATATTGTTTTTATAAGGAAACTGGTAGCGGAATCTTTATTAAAGTTATATCAAGTGTTTTTAGATTCAAGCAGCAATGCGTTTGGGTAAAAAATCAACTTGTTATAGGTGGCTCTCCGTATCAGGGAATGCACGAACCTTTTATTATGTTCTGCAAGGGCAAAATCAAAAAATGGAATGGAAAAAGAAAACAAAAAAGCGTTATAGAAGATATAGACATGATGAGTAATATTGAATTAAGGAATTTAATTAAAAAACTACAATCAGATGACTACAATATGTTTTATGATTACATAAGAGAAGATAAACCTATAAAATCGGAATTACATCCAACAATGAAACCTATAAAATTGCTAGCAAAGTTAATACGAAACAGCAGCGATGTTAAGGATATTGTTGTAGATTTCTTTGGAGGAAGCGGCTCTACCCTAATTGCATGTGAACAGCTACGGCGTATATGCTATATGATAGAACTTGACCCAAAATACGTTGATATAATTGTAAAAAGGTATATTAAATGTACAGGTTCAGATGATAAAGTTACGCTTTTGCGTGGTGAAAATATAATACCATATTCAAAATATAAAAAAGCAGAGGGGTAGTGCTGGTAACACCCCCCTCTTCTATGCTAGAGAAAACACCTCCGGCACAGGATGGTTATTGCCTGCAGGCTACCATCCAATAGATTATAAATCTATTTGAGGTGTTTTTCAATGGGCGACGATGAAATAAATTTAAAATCTGCAATGTTAAAATGCGCTTTAGGATATGAATATGAGGAAAAAACTGTTGAAATGAAAAAAGACGGGTCGGAAGGGAAAGTAAAAATAATCAAAAGGCATATTCCTCCAAACCCAAAGCTAATTAATGAAATCTTGTATTTAATCCGTTGCGAGAGGTGGTAAACACATGGCACGACCAGAAAAAATCACAGATGATATTGTAAGAAAACTTGAAAATGCCTTTGCACGAGGATTTAATGTTTCCGAAGCGTGCGATGACGCTGAAATATCACGAGACACGTATTATAAAAAAATAAAAAAAAGCAAGTCGTTTTCTGACAAAATGGAGCGTGCTCAAACAAATTTAGTAAGGCAGGCAAAAATCAATCTTGCAGAAGCAATAAAGGGCGGAGATTTGGCTGAATCAAAATATTACCTTGAACGCAAATGCAAAGATGAGTTCTCAACTAGGCGAGAGTTGCAAGTTGGAGGAGAAATGAATGTCAATAATCCTTTTGCAGGTTTAACCAGCGACGAGCTCCGTAAGCTTGTGAATATAGATGATGATCCCAAAAAATGAAATCGCATTTCAAGCTCAACTTGAATTAGCCAGACGGCATTACAGAGATTATTTAACACTTAGTAACAACGGATTATATAAGCATGCGCCTCATACTCTATTTCTTTGTAATAAAATTGAAGAGATAATTTGTGGGAAGGACAAGCGATTAATGGTTTTCATGCCTCCTAGACACGGAAAAAGCATGACAATCACAGAAAGCCTACCTTCTTATTTTTTGTTAAAAAACCCTGACAAGCGAGTTATCATTTCGAGTTACGGCGACGACCTAGCTCAAGTTTTTGGGCGAAAAAATCGAGCAAAAATAAGGGAATATGGGAAATTACTTTTTAATTTAGATATTGCGCAAGATATGGGTAGCGTAAAAGCTTGGAATATAGAAAACCATGTTGGAGGCGTTGTTTCATCGGGTATTGGAGGAACAATTACCGGTCAAGGTGCTGATTTGCTTATTATAGATGATCCTGTGAAAAACAAACAAGAGGCATATAGCAAAACATACAGAGATCGTGTCTATGATGAATATAAAAGCACATTACGAACTCGACTGCATTCTGGCGGAAGCATCATAATTATTTTAACGCGCTGGCACGAAGACGATCTCGCAGGCCGGCTAATTAAAGAATCGGGAGACAATCCTGATGAGAAATGGGAAATTATAAATCTTCCTGCAATATGTGAATACCAAAACGATGTATTAGGCCGTCAAATCGGGGAAACGTTATGGCCGAAAGGCGGATATGATGCCAACTGGGCTAAACAAACCGAACGTGAAGTCGGAAGTCGTGAGTGGGCTTCGCTCTATCAACAGCGTCCATCTCCAGCAGAAGGAAATATCTTTAAACGTGAGTGGTGGAAATATTATACAAAATTACCCGAAAAATTTGACAAGATTATCCAATCGTGGGACTTTACTTTTAAAGAAACAAAAGAATCGGATTTTGTTGTTGGACAAATTTGGGGAAAGTGCGGTGCTGATGCCTACTTAATAGACCAAGTAAGAAAAAAAGCAGACTTTGTTAATTCGATTGTGCTAATAAAATTTTTAACAAAAAAATATCCAGAGGCGAGGCAAAAATACATAGAAGATAAGGCTAACGGAACGGCAATTATACAATCTTTAAAGCGCGAAATGAGCGGAATTGTTCCAGTAACCCCTACAGAAAGCAAAGAATCAAGAGCGTATTCTACTACGCCGGAGATTGAAAGTGGGAATGTGTTCTTGCCTGACCCAACGGCGACGAGGTACAAGTGGATTGGGGATTTTATTGAGGAATGCAGCACATTCCCTAACGGCGCAAACGACGATCAGGTTGATGCTATGACACAAGCTTTGAAAAAGCTATATGGAAGCGGTGTAAACGTTCTAACGCCAAGGAACTAAAAATATTTTAGGTGGTCGATTATGGGATTAATTAATTTTGCAAAGGGGTTGGCAAATAAATTGCTTGGAAATACACAATCCAAACCAAATACAGCGAATGCTTATGGTGAGTTGCCTCTCGACGCCCAAGCATCAGCAACGCCTCAGTTGCCGGGGCTGGCTCAAATTATACAGCTAGAGGTAACAAAATGGCTTTATAACACCGATAGTGTACGTAAAGCAATGTTGGAAAGCCAGAGATATTACTTAAACAAAACTGATATTTTTAATAAACGAATAGATGAAAAAAAAGGTCATAGTTCAACAAACAGTAAACTGTCTTGTGGAATACTCAGAAATATAGTTGATCAAAAAGTCGGATATTTACTTTCCAAAACACCTACAATTAAGACACAAAATAAAACATATTTAGAATTACTAAATGAGATATTCGATGCCGATTTTTGGCGAATGTTTAAGAATGCATGTAAAGACGCAATTGTAAATGGAGTAGGTTGGGTACAACCCTATTTTGACAATGGAAGTATAAAGTTTAGACGAATTCAGCCTGAAGAAATTAGGCCAATCTGGCTTGATGGTGACCACACGAAATTGGACGCAATAATTCGCATATATGAAGCCGAAATGTATACAGTTTCCGGGCGCATGGTTAGGCAAAAAGTTGAATATTGGGATGACGTTGAAGTCCAATATTTTGAATACAATGCAGACATGGCTAATAATGTTGGATTTAATTCTGCTGTATTTCCAGATTACTCAGTGCTAAGCGATTATGAAAACGGTTTTTATCAATATAAAACAAACCATTTTGAACTTGATACTGGCATAGATAGCGATTTGCCACCTCAGCCGTTTGGATTTGGGCGGCCGCCATTTGTTGCAATTAAGTACAATGCCGAAGAACAGCCAATTTTGCAGATGGTAAAGCCTCTTATTGACAACTACGAACTGCAAGCATCTACTAATGCAGATTTACTCGCTGATATTCCAAAATTTATATATATTTTACAAAATTATGGTGGCGATGATTTAGATGCTTTTTTGGAAAATTTACGCAGATACGGAGTTATAGGAGTTGAATCTGACGGAGGGGTTAATAAACTCTCTGCCGACCCACAAACGGCATCGGTTGAGCAGGAGCTTTTGAGAACACGCCGCGATATTTATTCGGCTTCCAGAGCAGTTGATTATAACAGTAGCGAAATTGCAAATGCGGCAAGTGGATTGGCAATCAAATTAAGAAGTCGTGATCTCGAAATTGACAGCAATCAATTTGAGAATGAGATTAAAGCAGCTTTTGACGAGCTGCTTTTTTATGTCGATACATATTTGCATCTTACTGAAAAGGGCGATTTCACTAACGAAAAAGCCGACATTATTCTTAACCGAGACAAAATTATTACAGACGCGGAAATTATTCAAAACGCCAGAAATGTTGTTGGACTAGTGAGTGAAGAAACAATATTGACGTATTTGTCGGGATTATTTGATTTTAATGTAAACGATGAGCAGCAACGCATTAAAAACGAAACTGAAACCGAGCCGCTGCAACCGAGCCTTGATGCATATACCAATAAGGCATACACTCCAACTCCAACGATTGATTCAAAAGGTCAATCCTCAGTCAACATATAAGCTTGTGAGAGGCGTTTTTAATAATGGATTGGAAGAAAACTCAATATGAACTTAAACAAGAATTAATGTCATTTGGCGCTGCACAATATAAAACCGCTATAAATGGGTTTGATAAGGCTAAAAACGACATAAACAAAGAGTTAAAGACTTTTTACAGCGACTATGCCGATGAAAACGGAATTGTCAATATGGTTGATGTCAAAAAAATAAAGTTAACGGCGAAAGAACGTCAGCGATTTAATAACGATGTTAAGGAATTTATTTCCGTTTGTTCTGGATTTTCTCTATTAAATATGTCGTTGTATATTTCAGAATTGAAGTCACTTCTTAACGGTAACAACATTACGCGCTTGCAGGCGTTGCAAGTAAGGATAAAACAAGCAATTACCGAAGCATACAACAAATATCAAAACGCTATGACAGATACTTTAACGCGCGTCTATGGCAATGGCTATAAAGATCAAATTGAAGCAATTAAAAGCAGTAAAGTCAAGGACTTTACTGCTTTGCCTTTTAATCAATCTCAGATTCAAGATATGCTTCAAAAGCCGTGGACAAATGACGGACTTAATTATTCAGACAGAATAAAAGGATATCTAGCCGCAGCAATAGGATTATTGACGGTTACACAACTTACACATGCTTTTGTTGGGAAACGTACATATTCTGAAATCGAAAAAGACACGGATGAAAACGTTGACAAAGGTCAAAACGTTCGTAGCGGCGCATTTATAGCAGAAACGGAAGCCGCAATTTCTATTATTGCTATGAAAGCTTTTAATAAAGGCGGATTCGAAAAATATGATTATTTCTGCTATCCGGACGCATGCGAAGATTGTCAGGACTTAGCTGATCAGTGCCAGGCACAAGGCGGATTCCTTTTGTCGGATTACGACGAAGGCGAAACCGCACCGCCTCTTCACCCAAGTTGCAAATGCTACACTGCACCCCATGACGAAGACAATTACGAACAAGAAGATTAGCGTAGATGCGGCTATCAACATATATCTGGTGCTTTGCACTTAATATAACAATTATTTGTCCGGCCACGACGAAAAACTAGCACAGCAGTGGAGGCGACCCACGAAAACAAAGCGAAGCTGAAAAGAAAGGATTAAAAATTATGAACAGAGAATTTCTAAAATCATTTGAAATCAGTGACGAAAACATTGATAAAATTCTCGACCAACACAGTGCAGATATTGGAAAGGAAGTTACGAAAACAAAAGCAGCACAAGAACAAATTTCGCAATTAACTTCTGACATCAAAAAGCGTGATGCTGATCTCGCAGATTTGCAAAAACGCACAGGAGATAACAAGGCACTTCAGGAAAAAATCTCACAGTTAGAAAAAGATTATCAAGAGCAATCGAAACAATTTACAGAGCAGAGGCGCACGTTGGCTCTAAACCATGCGCTAAAAGAGCAATTACGCGGTAAGGTTCACGACAATGCAATTGACAGCATTATGCACGAGTTGGATTTAGAAAAAATTGATTTAGATGATAACGGAAATATCAAAGGCGGCTTTAAAGACCAGTTTGACGCGTTAAAAAAAGACAAGGAATTTTATTTTATACCTGAGAAACAACCTGAATTGGCTGAACCAACGGCGCCGACCCCAACTGTCAAGGGTGTAATTCCTGTTGATACGCAAAAAACCGATCCAACAACGCAACCGGCACAAAAAAATCCATTTAGCTTTACATTTCAATCCGTAAAGCCTGCAGAAACAACACCAAAATAACATTTTAATTAAAAGAGGTAGATAAAATATGGCAGCTACACCATTAAATTACGCAGCGGAATACGCTCAGGCACTTGCAAATGCATTCCCTTATGTACTCAATTTTGGAGAACTTTATTCCACTCCAAACAATAACGTTTATCGTTGGGACGGCGCAAACACAATTAAAATTCCGTCTATCACGACAACAGGTCGTACAGACGCAAACCGTGACGTTGTCGGACTTGCAACACGCAATTATGACAACTCGTGGGAAAC
>JAUZPX010000091.1 GCA_030705695.1 Bacillota bacterium | reverse complement strand
CAAAATAAAATTAAAAATATCTTGCAAATTTATGAGGATGATACTCAAAACAAATGGAAATTATTCTGCTTACAGAAGTATAAGCGTGTAAAAGATTTTGGTAAACCGCAAAATTGCCATTCTGAATTTTACAAATCTGCACAAGAGAATAATAATTTATAAAAAACGATTAACATCAGTTAACAGCACACTTTTCTTTTGCTAACATAACATGATACTAAATGAAAAAGAAAGGTGTGAAAATAATGGGCAAGCAGTTATTAATGCTTACCTCAGTAACCTTCGCTATGAAGGGTCAGGAAATTCTGAAAAAAAAGGGAATACAATCCGAAATTATCAGAACGCCGAAAAGGTCTAAAACCGAAGGATGTAGCTTTAGTTTATCAGTTCCTATCGGGCTAATTGATGAAGCTCAGGTTATTTTAAAAAATGCAGGCATCCCAGTACAAGGCAGACGAGATTCGGAGGCGTAAATATATGATATATCTTGACAACGCGGCAACTACATTCCCAAAACCAAAAGAAGTAATGGCGGCTATGCAAACGGCTATGTGCAGATACAGTGCAAATCCAGGACGCAGCGGACATAAGCTCTCGTTAAAAGCTGCCTCTGAAATTTACCGTTGCAGAGAAACGGTAGCGGATTTTTTTAATGTAAAAAATGTTGAAAATATTATTTTCACATCTAATTGTACCCATTCGTTAAATATTGTAATGAAGGGATATTTGAAAAAAGGCGATCATGTTGTTGTATCATGTTTAGAACATAATTCTGTTATGCGCCCGCTTCATGAGCTTTCAAAAATCGGAGTAACATTTACAGAAGCACAAGTATATATGGGAGATCATAAAAAAACCGTTGAGTCTTTTAATAATGCAATTAACAAGAAAACGAAATTGGTTATTTGTACTCATGCTTCTAACGTATGGGGAATTCGTTTGCCTATTGAAGAAATTGCAAAACTGTGCAAAGAAAGAAAAATAAAATTCATGGTTGATGCTGCACAGTCTGCTGGTGTTTTACCGATTGACTTTGAAAACATGGGTATAGATTTTCTTTGTATGCCAGGGCATAAAAGTTTATTTGGACCAATGGGTACAGGTATCTTGATATTATCTGATAGTTCGCTTATTGATCCGCTTATGACTGGAGGTACTGGAAGCAGTTCTTTTTTCTATGAGCAGCCAAATCAATTGCCGGATAAATTTGAAAGCGGAACACCGAATTTACCTGGAATTGTAGGATTAAGAGCAGGAATTCAATATATTCAAAGAATTCATCGTGAAACAATTCACGAACATGAAATGAAGCTGATTTATAATTTATATTCAAGACTTTCAAATATGAGGAAAGTGAAATTATATACAGGTAAACCTGTAAAAGAGTATTATGTTCCTGTTTTATCTTTTAACATTAATAATTTTGACAGCGAAAGTGCCGCAGAAATTTTAAACTCTCAATATAATATAGGTCTAAGAGCAGGTTTGCATTGTTCTCCGAGTGCTCATAAGTTCATGGAAACAGAAGAAACCGGTTCTTTAAGGGTGAGTCCTTCGTTTTTTTCAAGCATGCAACATATAGATGCTCTAGTAAAATCTATTGAAAAAATACAATAAAATTTAACATATAAGGCTTGCATAGTTTATATTATATGATAAAATAATATGTAACATATATTTTGGAAGGGAAAAGACGATGGACGTCATTTTCGGATGGTTTCATAATATCATTGCCGTTTTATCGACAATTGAAATTAAAGATATTGTTGACATATTAGCAATAGCTTTTATTATATACAGCCTATTTAAGCTTGTAAGAGAAACACGGGCAGAACAATTGATTAAAGGAATCCTTGTTTTGCTCGTTGTTTATTTAATTTCGTCAATTTTTAATTTTGTAATGCTGACTTCAATTCTAAAGACCTTTTTTGAATTCAGCGCTATTTTGCTTTGTATTGTTTTTCAGCCCGAGATTCGCAAAGCTTTAGAGCGTATTGGACAAAGCAAGTTCAGCAGGAAAAACTTCAGAATTATTCATCAGGAGAGTCACTCTGAAGCTTGGATTCACGCCGAGAAAAAAGCAATCAGCGATGTTTGTGACGCTTGTCAAGTATTTCAGCGTTCAAAGACAGGTGCTTTAATTGTTTTCGAACGTCAGACAAAGCTTTTAGACATTGCAAAAACAGGAACAATTATTAATGCTCAATCTTCGGTTGCTATGATAGGAAATATATTTTTTAATAAAGCGCCTCTTCATGACGGTGCGGTTATTATCCGTGATGGATTGATTTATGCAGCTGGTTGTATTTTACCGCTTACGGGAAACGAGCATATAGACTATGATTTAGGGACACGTCATCGTTCTGCTTTAGGCATGAGCGAAAACTCTGATGCCATTGTTGTGGTTGTCAGTGAAGAAAATGGTGTTATTTCACTTTCAAATAACGGAGTTCTCACAAGAGAGCTTGATAAGCAATCCTTAAAAAATATGCTTACAGAACTTTTAATCCCAAGTCTTGATGATACAATAGAGTTTCTGCCGATTTTTTCCTTAAAGAGAAAGGAGAAAAAAAGCAATGGAAAAAAATAAAATAATTAGACGTCTTTTTAGAAACAATAAGTTTTTAGCAATATTTTCACTGTTTCTTTCTCTTGTAATCTGGATGTGGACAGCCTCTAACACTGACCTTGGAATAACAAAAAATATCAGTGATAT
This sequence comes from Bacillota bacterium, assembly GCA_030705695.1. Classification (GTDB taxonomy): domain Bacteria; phylum Bacillota; class Clostridia; order Oscillospirales; family Acutalibacteraceae; genus JAUZPX01. Next base: position 4,545 of record JAUZPX010000091.1, on the reverse strand, counting down.
TCCTATTCATATTCAGCTTTCAGATGAAGCTCAAAACGATGGCCTGAAAATTTTCAGCATACGTGATGAAAATGGAGCAGCTGTTTCCAAAGCCTCAATTTCCGTAACAGGGGACAGGATTACACTTGGCTCTCTTTCAAAGTCAGATATTCAAATCAGTGCTCCTGAAGCCGGAACTGTTATTTCGCCTGGAACTTATACGTATTCTCTTGAGGCAAAAAAGTCAGGGCTTATGTCAGGATATCAGTTTATGTCTACGGTTTATCCGCAAAAAGTAACGGTTTTTGTTGACAGATATGTAGATTCAAAGCAATTTAAGATTGAAAACAATCTGACATATAAAGTTGCTCCAAATTATTATGCCATTCCTGTGTTATCTTCGGATACAGTAAATATTTCAGGTGCTGAATCTGAAGTTAACCGAATTGCAAAGGTTGTTGTTGAAGGTTCAATAAGCGGTAAACTAACTCAGACTGCGACTTTGGATAAAGATATTATTTTATATGATAAATATAACAAGAAGATAAACAGTGATATGATAACAATGAGCATTGATTCGGTAACTGATACTATCGCAGTTTATCCGCAAAAGCAATTGCCGTTCCAAATAGGATTTGATAATTCACCATCTGGTTTTTCTATTCCCGGAAGTTCAGTAACAATTAATCCAAAATCTATTTTAATAGCGGGTCCTGATTCTACACTTATTACGATGCAGAATATTCAGCTTAGTAATATTGATTTTTCTCAGCTGAAAAATGGTATAAACAATTTCAACGTACCTGTCACTTTGCCAGATAAATTTACAAACATCAGTAATCAATTAACAGCGAACGTGAAAGTCGATTTAAGCAGCATGAGCAGTAAATCCTTTACTGTCGCAAAATTTGCTTATTCTGGATTACCGTCAAATTATTCGGCAGCCAGCCAGTCAAATAGTGTAAAAGTTACGATTATCGGACCGAAATCGCAATTGAGTAATCTACATTCAAGCGATATTACAGCAGTTTTTGATTTGAGCACTCAAACCGCAAGCGGCTTTGTCGGCACAACATCTCTTCCTGTTAAAATTCAGGTAGGCGGTTCAGGAACTTCCTGCTGGGCATACGGAAGTTATTCTGCGAATGTTCAGATAACTGAAACATCAACACAACCACAGCAATAAAATAATATTTTAGGACTCGGGGTTATACTTCGAGTCCTTTTTGCATGAAAAAAGCAGGCACATTTAATGCCTGCTTTCTCTATGTTTTTTCTTTATATTCTTCTGTCAATATTCATCTTAACTTTTACGTTCTCAGAATTGTTTCTATGCATATAAACGCTTTGCACAAGCCCCATTGCCAAGAACAACGAAATACACGAAGTGCCTCCTGAGCTAAAGAAAGGCAGCGTTAGTCCGATAACGGGCAACAAACCAAGAACCATGCCGATGTTAATAGTTGTTTGAAGAAAGATTATTGAAAATACACCGAAACATATATATTTCCCTGTATCGTCCCTTGCTTTTGATGCATTATACATAAGCTTAAACATAATTGCCAATAAAATTAACAGCAAAAACATGCAGCCGATAAATCCAAGTTCCTCACCAGAAACCGTAAAGATAAAATCGTTTTCCTGTTCGGGAACAATAGCTTGTGCTACACGAGGACCGTGAAAAAGCCCATAGCCTTGTAAACCTCCAGAGGCAATTGAAACTTTGCTTTGATATTGCTGCCAACCGTATGTTGTTAATGCGTTCCCGTCAAGATCAAACAAAGACATTATTCTGTTTTTTTGATCATTATTTAAAAGATGCGTCCAAAGAAGCGGAAGTCCTGCTCCCAATAACACAGCGAATACGGCAAAATAACGCCATTGAATTCCTGCCATGAACAACATTATCAAAAACATTCCAAAGAAAACAATTGCCGTTCCGTCATCACCCTGTAAATGAATTAATACAGTTGGGACAAGCGCATGAAGCGCTAAGGTCATAAATCCTAAAAAGGTTTTAAGCTTTCCTTTACTGTTGAGATATGACAAATGCTTTGATAAAGTTATAATAAAAATAATCTTAGTATATTCTGAGGGCTGAACTGTATAACCGCCCGGCAAGCGAATCCAAGCCTGATTCATTACAGTACCTTGAACCTTTATACCCATAAAGAAAACAAGAAATGTCATTATTAATCCAATTGCTGCTAAAATCCACCAGGCATTAATGATATATTCATAATCAATTACAGAAATAATAACAGCGCATATATAGCCAATGACAATTGCTATAAGTTGTGTGCGAACATAGTTATAATCGCCTGCTCTTTGCATGCTTTTTATAAGAAGAAGACTGTAAACAGTTGTTGCAATCGTTAACAACCATAAAAATTTATCAGTATTCAAAAAATAATCCGATATTCCTGAGATTGACTTTTTCATATATCTCACCACCCTTTTGCAACGCTATTATTATATATAATATAATCTGTAAATACAAGCCAATTTGATTGATTTGAGAGAAAATCAAATATATTGCAATAAATTGCTACTTGTGATAGAATAACAACTGGAAAAATGACAAAATCTGTTATAGAAAAAATATATATTCGGAGGTCGTAAAATGCTTTCTGATATTGAAATTGCCCAACAAACAAAAATGGTTCCAATTAATAAAATTGCAAAACAACTTGGTATTGACGAAACAGAACTTGAGCCCTACGGTCATTATAAAGCAAAACTTGACGACAGTCTTTATAATCGTGTAAAAGAGCGTGATGACGGTAAGTTGATACTTGTTACTGCGATAAATCCGACACCAGCGGGTGAAGGGAAAACCACAACTACGGTTGGATTGGGACAAGCAATGGCGCAAATAAAGAAGAAAGCTATTATTGCTCTTCGTGAGCCGTCTTTAGGACCTGTTTTCGGAGTTAAAGGCGGTGCTGCAGGCGGCGGATATGCACAAGTCGTGCCAATGGAGGATATTAATCTGCATTTTACAGGCGATATGCACGCTATTACTTCTGCAAACAATCTTTTGTGTGCAATGCTTGATAATCACTTGCAGCAGGGGAACGAGCTGCAAATTGATCAGCGCAGGATACAAATAAAGCGCTGTCTTGATATGAATGACCGTGCTCTTCGTAATATTATTGTGGGGCTCGGCGGTAAAATAAACGGTATTCCACGTGAAGACGGATTTATTATAACAGTTGCTTCGGAAGTAATGGCGATTCTTTGCCTTGCTATCGATATGGTTGATTTAAAAAACAGACTTGGAAGCATTTTAGTTGCCTACACATACAGCGGAGAACCTGTCTTTGCAAAAGATATTAATGCTCAGGGTGCTATGGCAGCGTTACTAAAAGATGCAATTAAGCCAAATCTTGTACAAACGCTTGAGGGAACTCCCGCAATCATGCACGGCGGTCCTTTTGCAAATATTGCACATGGATGTAATTCTGTACGAGCAACTTCGCTTGCTTTGAAATTGGCTGATTATTGCATTACCGAAGCAGGTTTCGGATCTGACTTAGGAGCTGAAAAATTCCTTGATATTAAATGCCTTTTTGCAGGACTAAGACCAAGTGCTGTTGTGATTGTAGCTACTTGCCGTGCATTAAAATACAATGGCGGTGCCGATGTAAAAGATCTTAAGACGGAAAATATAGAAGCTTTGCAAAAAGGAATAGTAAATTTGGGAGTTCATATTGAAAACATGAGAAAATACGGAATCCCTGTTGTTGTAGCGATTAACCGTTTTGATTCCGATACAGATATTGAACTCGATTTTATTAAAAAATATTGCGAGGAAAATCATGCTGATTTTGCTCTTTCTGAAGTTTTCGCTCATGGTGGAAAGGGCGGAATTGAGTTAGCCCAAAAGGTTTGTGAAGCGTGCGAAAAGCCATCTGATTTTAAGCTGATTTATCCGATTTTAATGCCAATTAAAGAGAAAATCGAAACAGTTGCCCGTGAAATTTACAGAGCAGACGGCGTTATATTTACCGCTGCTGCCGAAAAAGCGTTAAAAGAAGCAGAGGCTCTTGGCGCTGAAAGATTTCCGATTTGCATTGCAAAAACACAATATTCATTATCTGATGACCCAAAAGCCTTAGGTCGTCCTGAGAATTTCAAAATTACTGTGCGAGATATAAAAGTATCTAATGGGGCAGGATTTGTTGTCGTGTTTACAGGCGATATAATGACAATGCCAGGTTTGCCAAAGGCTCCTGCTGCACAGAGAATTGATATTGATGAAAATAATGTTATTAGCGGGTTATTTTAATATAAGGTTGGTTATATGCTGAAAATTAACAGTGCGTCAACTTCCGAAACAGAAGAAATAGGGTATAAGCTGGCGCAAAAAGTGAGTAATACTGCTGTAATTGCTTTATACGGCGGTCTTGGCATGGGGAAAACAGCATTTACTCGCGGTTTTGCAAGAGGGCTCGGCGTGGACGATAACATCATGAGTCCGACATTTGCAATTGTAAATGAATATATCGGTATAACGAAAATTTATCATTTTGATATGTATAGAATTCAATCTTGGGAAGACTT
>JAUZPX010000090.1 GCA_030705695.1 Bacillota bacterium | reverse complement strand
TATTACGGTATTCTTCCGAACCGTTGTCAAGTATCGTATTCATTAATGTAATCATATCTGCCATATTACTTCAATCCCCCTTTTCCACTAAATAGATTATTAAAACTCCGTTTTTCCGGAGGTTTATCCTCTTTATCTTCTTTGTCTTTGTCGGGCTTTACACCAACTTTAAGAAACAACTGCATGTTGGCTTCCCTCAAAGTTTCGTTGTCTTTTGTAAGTTTTTCAGCGGTTTCTTTATTGGTTTTATTCTCCGTTAATACCGTCGTATAATCCTCCGATAACTGCGCGAGTAATTGTGTTACTTTCGCTTGGTCAGAAATATTCGCGCCTATATCGTGAATTATTTGGGTATGTTCTTCCGGCTTCATTTTTTCACCCCCTTATAACCATTACGTCCTGTCAGTTTGATTAATGACGGAAAATCAATAAACGCGTAGTCTTGGTCACAGGTTACGCCCGCAATCTTGGTTGACCGTAGCGGGTTTATTTCGCCGCCAAACTGCCATAGACCGATTGAAAAACCATCAAGATTAACAGGATTATTCTGCTGCCAAGCCGCCACCCAAGCCGTGTATTTTTTAATGTCGGGACTATCCAAGTTAGTTTTGAACTGCGACAAACTGGCATAAACCCCGACAAAATACCCTAGCTTTTCAAGCGTTGAACAGAATGCCTTAACAGTTGCAATTATGTTCTTCTTCCCTGTTCCAATTATTTTATTGTCCTCAACATCATAATAAATAGGAAAGTCGAATTTTTTACCTTTAAGGCAATGTTCATGCAACCATTTTGCTGTAGCAATAGCACTTTCGGGCGTTTCGTCCATGGCGTAAATGTAAGCCCCTGTATGTATTCCCGCTTTTTCTGCCTTTACAAAATTGTCCTCGAATTCACTATCTTTCACAGTATGGCAGGCAGCACGAATAATGGCGAATTCCACACCCTCAGATTTAGCCCGCTGCATATTGAAATTGCCTTGCCACTTTGAAACGTCAATCCCAAATTTCATTTTATAAGGTCCTCCATCTTTGAATTAAGCACGTCAAGCGCCTTTGTGACTATAGCTGGCATAGGTACTCCTATTAATCCGGCATTTTCAATAATACTGATGAATTCGCTAATAATGAAAGCAATAATAGTTGCATCTTTGAAGTATGCCGTACCAATTGTTAAGTCAATACGATACATGCAGAAAACCAGCAGTAATATGACAATCTTTTTACATATGCCACGGAAAGCAATACTGCTACTTAATCCACCCGTGGCAGTTTTCGACGATTTATTCAGAATACCAAGAAGCAGGCCGAAAACGAAATCCACTATAATGAAGCAAAAAAGCGTGGTTAATCCTGCGGACCAACCGCCGTAAGCTGCCGTTACAAGCGCTGTGAGCGCTCCCGAAATAGTGGAAATTATGACTTTGGTTGACATAATTAAAAACACTTCCTTTTTATTAATTATATCATGTTACCGGATTATTTTGACAAAAAAGTGTATAATTTTTCAAAATAGTATTGCATATTATTCCAAAATGTGAGATAATAAAAATGTCGAAAAAAGACAGCGAAAAGTTGTCGAAAATCATAAATTAACGGAGGTAAAAACAATGAAATCTATCACCCGCACAATTCCCACCACTACAATAATTGCATGCAAGGCTTCATTCAAAGATGGAAAACTCATTTCTGAGGATTTGCCTGCAATTATCGTCCCCGGCGTAACGGTTAAGCAGGAAAACGCTTTGAAAGAAGTTGAAAAGGTTCATGGAAAAGTGGGTTCGTATGTCGTAAAATCTGTAACGACTTCTGAGGATGTATACGAAATCAGTGTTACAGACTTTTTCAAATATGCAAAGAAAATTGAACCCGCAGGCGTTCCCGAAACACCCACAAAATAACTCGCTTTTCTACCCGGATTAAAAATAAGGCTTCAGACAATTTAATATTGTTCCCGGCCTGCATACATAAGCGGCGTTTAAGCTATCGCAGGCGGTACACTAACAAGTGTGAAAGCGTGACAAGCGTATGGACCGGGAAGTTTGATTTTAACAAATTTATTTTGGAGGTTATTGAAATGATTGAAAATGAAAACACTAGTTTGGTAGTAGTAGACCAAGATGAAAAATTGATTGCAGATTTAACGCAAAAGAGGACCACGGCATTTTGTTCATTTGAAGCAAAATCAATTGCGGATAAGGCTAAACTGTATACTGCTATGAATAACCCGGACTTTCGAATTGGTGATGAAATTAATACGGTTATTAAAGCAAAAGACGTTTTTGCTGAAATCGTAACATGCACTAACCGTGATACGGGTGAACAATCTACTTGCCCCCGTGTCGTTATTATTGACGATAAAGGTAAAGGGCATCAAGCCGTATCAATGGGCGTTTTCTCAGCGGTTAAAAAGCTTATGCAGGTTTATGGGCTGCCTACATGGACTGAACCGCTGCCGTTGAAGGTTCTGCAAATCACAAAGGGTGACCGCAAGTTGTTGACGTTCGCGGTGGACATAAAAGGATAACCAAAAGAATGGAGGACAGGGCGGTAATTAATTTTACCGCCCTATAATTTTATGAGTATGACAAAAAACGGCATTGTTTACGATTTGGAAAATTCACCATATACCCATAAAATAAATAATGTCGAATTTATGTTCTCGTCAAAGTTACATCGGCATAAATTTAAAGATAGACTAGTAATAAATCGTATTAATTTCCAAGAAAAATTTACAAAAAAATATGGTATAGAGATAGATACAACTTTACTTGCTGACGTACTGCTTTATGACAGTATCGAAACAAGGGGATTTTTATTGAAGATAATTGACAGGGGTGAAAACGTATGGAAAAAAGACCTTCTATCCGTTGGCGTAGCCGTGATGAGAAAGAACTTGCAAGAGTAACACGAAACTTTAACGCAAAGATAAATAGAGAATTGAATAAACACCCGGAAATGAAAGACATTCTACCAGACAAAATAAACAAAAAACAACTTAGGGAAAACATAACTACTAGACAGGAATTCAATAAAACCGTACATAGCTTTGAAAGATTTTTGAAAAAGGGCGCAGAAGAAACAATTACTTCAGCAACCGGAAACACCATTACAAAATGGGAAAAACGTGAAATCAGTAAAAAGGTTGCAGACATAAACCGACAGCGTACAATTGAAAGAAAACGTGTAGAACAAATGGAAGCTTTAAGCCGTGGTAAACCAATAGGGTTAAAGCGTGGCGAAATGGGAAACACAAGGGTAAATGAACTAAAGCCGAAAAAGTTTGATTTTGACAAGATACAACCGGGTAAGGAATGGGATAAATATGTTGAAAGCGTGGAGAAACAAAGCCGGGCAGCGTATACGGATGAAAAAGCAGAACTATTTAAAGCCAACTATTTGAAAGGGCTTGATACGGTTTTTGGCAGCAAAGCAGATGAATTAAAGAAAATCATTCAAGCGCTGCCAGCACAACAAATTGTTGACGTTTTCTTTGCTGATGAAGAAGCAAGTATAAAGTTTATCTATGACCCCGTGGAACAAGCGGCACACTTAGCGTATTTAATGGAAGTGTGGAACTATGCCACTGGTAGCTGATTTTGAAACTACTACGGACCAAAACGACTGCCGGGTTTGGGCATGGGGTGTTACCGAAATAGGTAATCCGGGTAACTTTCACTATGGAAATTCATTAGACGGATTTATTGATTTTTGTAAGTGTTCGGATAATGCTACAATTTACTTCCACAATGAGAAGTTTGACGGAACGTTTATTATGGTTTGGTTATTCCAACATGGTTTTCTGCATGTAATAGATAGAAGGGATTTAGACAGTAACACATTTACGACTTTGATTAGCGACAAAGGGCAGTTTTATTCAATGGAAATTATGTTCGCTAAAAAGAACAAGGAATGTGTTAAGGTTATTATTTACGACAGTTTGAAAATATTACCGTTTAGTGTTGCAGAAATCGCAAAAGGCTTTAATTTACCTATGAAAAAAGGTGATATTGATTATGAAAAATTTCGCCCCATTGGGCACGAACTAGATCAAGAAGAATTGGACTATCTGCAAAATGATGTTGTAATTATTGCTATGGCATTACATGTATTATTCGCACAGGGATTAAATAAAATGACAGCGGGTTCAAATGCGCTGCATGATTTAAAGGAAACGATAGGTAATAAAAACTTTGAACAATGGTTTCCTATTCCGGCATATGACCATGACGTTAGACAAAGTTATAAAGGCGGATTTACTTATCTTAATCCAAAGTATGCAGACGTAGATATTGCCGCTGGAATTGTACTAGATGTAAATAGTTTATATCCGTGGGTTATGGCAACAAAATTACTCCCATATGGGGAGGGGATTTATTTTAATGGAGAATATCAGCAAGATGATTTATACCCGCTTTATATTACTATGTTCCGTTGCAATTTTGAATTAAAAAAGAATCATATTCCTACGATACAACTTAAAAACAATTTATCATTTGTACCGACTGAATACCTAACATCTAGTAATGGTGAGGACGTTGCGCTATGTTTGACAAGTGTTGATTATGAATTATTTAAAAAGCATTACAATATTTACAATATCGAATTTTTCAGCGGATGGAAATTTAAAGCCGCAAGAGGTTTACTCGCTCCGTACATATACAAATGGTACGATATAAAAACCCGCAGTAAGTTAGATGGAAACAAAGCCATGTATACTTTGTCTAAGTTAATGCAGAATTCCAGTTATGGCAAATTTGCGCTTAATCCAAATGTTAGAAGTAAAATTCCGTATTGTGAAAATGGTGTAATTAAGTACGTGCTAGGCCCGAAGGAAACACGCAAACCAGTTTATATTCCTATGGGAACGTTCATTACTGCGTGGGCGAGATATACCACGATTACCGCAGCACAGAAAAACTATAAACGCTTTATATACGCTGATACAGACAGTTTACATTTACAAGGTACAGAAATACCCGCATCACTAGGCATTGATAATACAGAATTAGGAAAATGGAAATGGGAATATGTGTTCAGTAAAGCCCGATATTTACGGCAAAAAAGCTATATAGAATATGGCAGAGAACCATTGAAAGAAGAACAAGAAAAAATGCAGCTAATTTACAATGATTTACCGGAAGATATGAAAATCACAGTGGCAGGACTTCCCGAACGCTGCTATAAATATGTAACGTGGGAAAACTTTCATCCAGGAATATCGTACCCGGACAAGCTGCAACAAAAGGCAGTACCGGGCGGCATAGTTTTACAAAAAGTTGCATTTTCTATCAATAAGTAGTAGAATAGTGGTGAGGGTTTTGAAAGTAATTCAAGATACATTTTCTGGGAGTTAACGGTGAAGAACCGCCCAGAAATGTTTGCCGTAACGGGTTGTCTTGTCCTTTCATTACCCTCATTTTATTTCAAAATATTTTTGAAATGTCTTTACAAATGTATATACATGTGATAAACTATAATTGTTGGAAAGGAAAATGGGGCTTTTTAAAAGGTAAAATATTCGAAAGGAAGTTGATAACATGATATACCATTATGTCATTAAAACGGAAAAGGAAGCCGAAAATATCCGCGCTATAATTAAGGACTGGAAAGAAGAAAACGAACAATATAAACTTAAATCACATACGCAAGAATCAATCAAGAGTTTGGAAGATATGGTTGCGGAATATGAAGGGAGAAATAAAAAATGAGTACACAAAAATATTTTATTGATTATGATGACAAAGACGGTTTTTCCTACCATGATTTTGTAGACAATTTCAAAGAGATGCAGGAAGCAGTTAAATGGTTACGCGATGCTGGGTATAAAAATATAATAACAGGAGGATATGCCGAATGAAAAAGGATAAGCAGATACAATGCAGAGCGACAGCGGATACTGTCGCTCTGCTAGAATTATTACAAGGACAATTCGGCCTGTCGCAAAGTGATATTATAGCTTGTTCGTTAAAAGTTGTGGAAAAAATTATGAATGATTTTTTAACCATAAAAGACCATGATTTAAACAAACAGAAATGGCTATATGAATTATATAAAATGATGGAGTGATAAATAATGTATTTTGACCTTGATAAAACACTAACTTATAACTGCTTGTTTAACTTAATTATCGGTAATCGTGGTTGCGGTAAGACCTATGGGGCGAAAAAACGGGCTATTAAAAACTTTCTCAAAAAGGGTGAACAATTCATCTATTTACGGCGTTATGATAGTGAACTTGAATTAATACAGGAAAACTTATTTAACGATATTCAATATAATGAAGAATTTAAAGGGCATAAAATCGACTACAAAGCAGGCTATTTCTATGTTGATGAAGTTATGGCAGGTTATTCAATGGCACTTACAAAGTCGCACTACTATAAATCCTCTTCGTTTCCTCGTGTAAAGTTAATCATATTTGACGAATTCGTAATAGATACAGGCGGCACAACTTCATATTTGAAAAATGAGGTTGAAAAATTCTTGGATTTTTACGAGACAATAGCCCGTAAACGGGACGTTATAGTCTTATTCCTTGCTAATGCTATAACGTTTATTAATCCATATACTGTCTACTGGAATTTACGATTGCCGTACAACTCCAACTTTGTCCGCAAGGATGATTTAATATTGTTGCAGCTTGTACAGGATGAAGGTTTCATAAACGAAAAGAGACAGACAAGGTTTGGACGGTTGATAGACGGTACTACATACGGGGATTATGCTATAAACAATAAATTCCTGCGCGACAGTGATACATTTATTGAGAAGAAAACTGGCAGCGCTCAGTATTATTTTACATTCAAGTATAACGGGACATTATATGGTGTATGGATTGATTATCAAAAAGGCAAAATGTACGTTTCAGAAAATATAGACCCTACATGCGGATTAACTTACACATTAACCCTAGAGGACCATTCCCCAAACACACTATTAATTAAGCGGCTTAATAGTGCTACATTATTCAAAAGGTTCTTAGAAGCGTACAAAGATGGTTACGTGTTCTTTGAATCGTTAAAGATAAAAAATATTGTATATGATGTATTCAAAATGACTATAACGTGAGGTGATGAAATGTTTACTTTTATTTTGACTGAGGAAGAATCATTATGTTTATTGGAAGTGCTTTGCAGAAATATTAATGATTCTTTGCCGGGACTAAATCGTATGGCGCTTATGCAATTAAGACACAAAATAATGGAGGGGATATATTATGTTAGCAAAGATAATAACGGAAAATGAATTTGATTCGTTGGCGGAACAATCCCAAATGATGTATTTA
>JAUZPX010000009.1 GCA_030705695.1 Bacillota bacterium | reverse complement strand
TTATTGCGTAACCTACAACTACGACCAATGGGGAAAGCTTTTATCACAGTCAGGTACAACATCATGGGCACAGAAGATGATGAACTTAAACCCGCTTCGTTACAGAGGGTATGTTTATGATTCAGATTCAGGCTTGTACTACTTGCAGTCTCGTTACTATGACCCGACGACTTGCAGGTTTATTAATGAGGATGGTCAAATAAATAAAGGTATACTTGGAACAAATCTTTTTGCTTATTGTGATAATGAACCTGTCAGTTTCTCTGATCCAAGAGGGCAGGATATACATGCGGGAGTAGCTGCATATTGGTATTACATAAATACTTATTGTGGCGGAGTTGATTCTGATATTAATTCCGGATTTGCATATGCTTATGCAATTCCATATATGGAGTCTTCCTCATTAATTTTTAACCCTCTAGGTCACACAGATGCAATAAATTATATTTACAAAGCTTTTCCAGGTCTTCATGTAGGAACATTTACTATCAAATCTTATAGTGCAAATGGATGTTCATTAATATTACAACTACAAGTTGGATATAATCCTCAAAAAATGTGTATTTTAACTTATTCAGAAGGTTTTTGGGGGACAAAGATAAATGGTAACAACACTTATTTAGGTATATCCCTTGATGATGGATTTCTTACACAATATTCTGGCATTTCGTTTAGTGGAAAAAACAATATTGTAAGCATGGGTTTTGGTTATTCTTTTTTCGGATGTGGGATATCTATAGCAGCTTCAGCATTATTTTATCCGTCTATAAAAGGAAATCCATATGTAGCAATTGAAATAGTAGGTAAATCAGCTAATCTTAGTGGTTTACAACCTATAATTCAAAAAGCATTAGTTGCATATGGAATATCAGTAGGGGTTGCTGGAACTATTGCAATAATAATAACTACTTCCGTTGAAGCAGGCGCTGTTGCTGTTTGTGTATGTTAATAATTTTAAAAAGATAGAAACATTTTTGAAATGGAGAAGCTTGAAATGAAATATTATCATTTTTTCATATTATTTGTTGCTTTATTGGTTATTAATATATGCTTAAACAATAGTTCGTTGATAATTAAAATTCCAATATTTATAATAGTCGCGCTTATATATTATTATATCATTATGTCCGGAATGAAAAAAATTACATCATATATTAATAATGAATGCGATCCTAAAAAATACATTACAGTATATAATAAAAGGTTACTAAAAAAACTTAGAAACAATTCAATTAATGAACTTGCTATATTAGGGAATGCTTTTATTTTATCCGGAGAAATTAATTCCGCGAAAATAAACCTTGACCTAATGAACCAACTCCCAATAAAGTCAATAAACAATAAAATACTATATTATTATTGCCAGTCATTATTTTATCTGGAAGTTAAGAATTTTAGTTCAGCATCAATAGCTTTAAATCAGTTAGAAGAGGCATTAACCTATGCAAGATTATTACCTTCAGCTGCTAAAAAAAATTATGAATCATATATTTTAAGAGGAAGATATTTGATAAATATTTCAAATAACAACTATGAAGGTGCAGTTGAATACTTTAACACTTGCTTTTTAAACGTAAAACAAAATTTAACAAAGGTTTTAGTGGAATTTTCACTTGGTGAGATATATATGCATTTTGAAAGATATAATGAAGCAAAAGAAGCCTTTGAGTATGTTGTGCAAAATGGAAACACGCTTTATAAAGTTCAGCTTGCAAAAGAGTATTTAAAGCGAATATCTTGTCAGCAAAACGAAAAATAATTAAAACATATACCGGTATTTCTCTGCTGTTTTTTCAAGAGAAATACCGGTATATAATAATATTCAATCACTAAGTTATGATACTATAGGAAATCCCACGACGTATCGTGACGGCATGACAATGACATGGAAAAACGGACGTCAACTTAGTACTTTACATCAAGGTAGCAATAGTATATCATATGCATATGACCCGAACGGACTGCGTTACAGCAAGACCGTAAACGGAACACAAACGATATATAACTATGATGAAAACGGCAAACTTTTAAGCCAAACTATCGGAAATGAAACCTTATGGTTTATCTACGATGGTGATGGTAACCCTGTTGGCTTCAACTACATAAGCGGAAGCACGTTTGATACATTCTATTATATAACGGATCTTCAGGGCGATATCACTGGAATGACAGACCGTTATGGTGGTTATTGCGTAACTTACAACTACGACCAATGGGGAAAGCTTTTATCACAGTCAGGTACAACATCATGGGCGCAGAAGATGATGAACCTAAACCCCCTGCGCTATCGTGGATATGTTTATGATTCTGAATCTGGCTTGTACTATTTACAGTCTCGTTATTATGACCCGACAACTTGTAGATTTATTAATGCGGATGATATTTGTAATACACGACCAGGACTAACTGATACAAATATTTTCACTTACTGTCAAAATAATCCTGTAAATATGGTTGACAATAATGGTGAAATTCCTGATTGGGTAATAACAGGAGCAATTCATCTTGCAATAACTAATTTTTGGGGCTTTTGGGGATGGGCTGAATATTATGCCATTAAAGGTTTTATTTCAGTAGCAGGAAATGTATTCCTTGCGCATAAGAAATATGCTGTTGCAAAGGCATTATTCAACCACGGAATGTGGGGGTACGGAAGTTCCATTTCACAATCTACAAAAAATTTAATTATAAAATCAGTAAAAAAAGCTAAAGAATTTACTAATAAAATTGCTGGGATGTTGAAGGGTGTTAAATCAAATTCAGTAAATAGATCATCCACAATAGAATTTTTAAAAGGATGTAGCCCAGATTTATATTATGGCATTCAACATGCCAACATAAAAATAAAAGGAAACAAGGTTAATGGTAGATGGCAATTGACAGTTACAATATCTGATAAATATGATTTTGATAACTTAAGATTATTTTCAAAGATATCTTTTGGTAATGCTGCAAACGATTTAGGTTGGGCTATGCAAAAAATTGGGATGATGACGGTATATAAATGGTCTGTATCATTTGCTTATACTTATTGAGGTAATTTGTTTATGAAAAAAGTGATTTCAATATTTTTTATTACTATTTTATCTGTTTGTTTTCTTTTTGAAGGATGTGGGAAAATGTCTGACAGAGATTATGTTAGCAAAATAATTAAGCTCTCGTTACCCCAAGGTGCTACGATTGTAGCTAAAAATACCCATAGTGGATTTTTAGGCGATGGAACATATTTTGCTAAAATAACATTTTCCGCAGTTGAAATTAAGCCTTTTTTAGAAAAAATAAAAGCTAATAAATGGCAGCCGCTACCATTAAAAAAAGATATTGATGCACTGTTATATGGTGGTACAATAAATGGGATTGAATATGCAGATTTTTTAGCGAAAGAAGTGGGGATGCCAAAAGTTAAAAATGGTTACTGGACTTTTGTTGATAGAAATACTGAAAAATCGACTGAATTATTAGAAAGATATTCTTATAATTTTGACTTAGCAATTTTTGATACTGATACGAATACTCTATATGTTTATCAATTAGATACATAACATAATATTAACACCCCTGAAACCTTAGCAAGGCAATGACAATTGAAAAAGCATTAAAATAAACTGATCTTCAGGGAGATATCACGGGAATGACAGACCGTTATGGTGGTTATTGCGTAACCTACAACTACGACCAATGGGGAAAGCTTTTATCACAGTCAGGTACAACATCATGGGCACAGAAGATGATGAACTTAAACCCGCTTCGCTACAGAGAGTATGTTTATGATTCAGATTCAGGCTTGTACTATTTGCAGTCTCGTTACTATGACCCGACAACTTGTAGATTTATTAATGCGGACGATTCGGATGTATTGCAAAGCTCAAGTGAGCTTTTAGACACAAATTTGTTTGCTTATTGTGGGAATAATGCGATAAATAAAGTTGATTCAGATGGATATTGGGCTCAAAAATTATCTGGATTTGGTTGGGTACGGAATTCAAAAGGACAAATTATTGGGTTTCATGTTAAAACTTGCAAAAGATTTCTTTCGAAGATTTTTTGCATTGCATATGCGTGGGATATTATTCGATTATCAGGATGGCATTGGTCATGGTTTAGAGGATTTAGCTTTGTTGGGTTAAGCGTAACACAATTAGCAGCAGAATTTTTTACACATGCTGCACTTTACTATTTTACGTCTATAACAGTTTCATGGTTTCACAGAGGATACAATTGGAATATGAGCGGAAAGGTAATTGATATTGCAGCTAATGATCCACGTGAATGGCAGTTTTTGGTTGTATGGAATGCTTCAAATTTTTACTATCGTTTATAGAATTCAATTTCAAAGAGGTAAAGCAGAATGAAGGCATATAAATTTGTTGTCGCTTTTTTCATGGGTATATTAATACTATTTTGTTCATGTACAATCACAAATAAAAATTCTGAATCTGTTGTAAACTTTAATGGTACAAAATATGAGAAATATCAAGGAACACTTATTCAAACAGGAAATTTATCCGCAATAACACAACAAGGTCATATTACGTATTATAATAATTTAAATAAAGAAGAAAATGGAGAAAATATCAATGTAAATACATATGAAGGTGATTCAAGTAATATATTTATTCTTGTTGGTCAAAACATTTGGAATGAAGGAGTTGTTTTTCATAAAAAAGCTGATATATTACCACGTATTACTGATGGTGATCGTATTAGCAGTATTAGCGTGAATTTGCCTAATGATGCAAAACCATATTATTTGTCTTCTCAGGCGAAAACAGATTATATTCGTTTTTTATCAAAAATTATAAATTCAGATAGTGGCTTAGTGATTATAAAAACTGATGGAAGTCCTGGAGAAGGGTCGGTAATAACTAATTATAAAAATTATCCTGCATACGATAGTTCAATTAATATTAAATCAATTTCTAATGGAAGGTTTGCCTTGAATTTTTCAGAATCAGATAAAAATAAAAGATTATTAAAAGATACCAATAATGCTGTAATTATACCTAATTGGCTTATTTATGAAATAAAAAAAAGTTAGTAGTTTTAAATTTTGCATAGTGTTGACTAATCCTATGTGGGTATGTCTAGGATATCGAAAGCGGTTTGTACTATTTACAGTCCCGTTACTATGACCCGATGACGTGTAGGTTTTTGAATGCGGATGGTCAAATAAAAAGCACTAACCTATTTTTCTATTGCGGTAATAATCCATTAAATAGAATTGATAAGGATGGAAAAGACTACATTACAAACCCTTGGCATGGATGTTCAGATTGGACAATTGGTGCAATTAGAAATTCAGGACTTTGTTGTAAGCCTGGGGCAAATATGTGTCAATTTATGGGTTATTTTAGATCTAGTGATCATCCAGATTTCATAGTAGCAAGATTTGCTACAGGAACATTAGATGGAAGTATTACTGAGTATTCTGATTATTATTTAATTTATAAAGATATAACTATTTGGCAATATTATGCTCAAAGTAAACCTTATCATTCGCTTTTAGAAGTTATTAACTATCTTGATATTTGGTCTGGCGGACTTGTGGGTTCTACAACTACAATTGAATGGGTAAATAAAGCAGTTGAACTTGTTTCTGACGGAATATACATTCTTAATAAAGCTTTGCCACGAAATTCGCCGAGAGAAACATACATTAGTGATCAAATTAATCTTGCTACCTTGTCCGGTAATGTAAACAGATTTGAAGACATGGGGATGTATTGGAATGTAGTAACGATTGTTTTTGCAGTTCGTGTGTTTTATGTTAATAATAATGGTAATTACATTTTTAATGATAATACTTATACCGCATATTGGTCTTTTAGTTTTTAATTAATAGGAGAAAAATTAATGAAACGTAATTTAATAATTTGTATCATTTTATTTACTATTATTGTGCCGTTTATGTTTGGCTGTTCAAATAATCCTTTAATAAACAGCACAGATAATGCCGCAAATGCAAGCGCATTTGAATATAAAACATTTAGTAATCATGTTGAAATTACTGACGTTAAAAACCATAATGATGTACTAACTATACCGAGTGAATACAATGGTAAGCCAGTGACAAGGATAGCTCCCGGTGCCTTTTATAATGATGCAAATCTTAAAAAGATTACGTTTCCAGACAGTATTATTGGAATTTATAATGACGCCTTTTTAAGTTGCAAAAATTTAACTGAAATTGATTTTGGGAATGGGCTACAAACTGTTGGAGATTTTGCATTTGCCGATTGCAACTCACTCTCTTCAATTTACATACCAAAATCAGTGGTAAGCATCGGAAGCAATGCATTACTTGGAACGAAGAAACTAACGAAAATCGAAGTAGCAGCAGACAATCCAAAATTTACAGTTATGGACGGGATTTTATATAGTAAAGACAGAACACAAATTGTTCGTTGTCCTGTAAATAAATCGGTAGATAATTATAAAATCCCGTCAACGGTTAAAGATATCGGAGACTGTTCATTTTCTTACAATTTGAGCATAAAAACAATTAATATCCCAGAAAATGTTACAAGAATTGGTGATAATGCTTTTGAATCTGACACTAATCTAAATAATATTTCATTTCCAAATAAACTTAGCTATATAGGTGACAATGCTTTGCATCATACGGCATGGATTGATAGACAAAATGAAGAATTTGTTACTATAAATAAAAACTTTTTAATTGCATGGAAAGGAACTGGGGATACATTTGATATTCCCCAGGGAATTACGCATGTTTCATGGTGTCATGATTCTAATATTTTGATAAGAACAACAAATGTACCTAAAAGTGTTTGCGATTTATCACAAAAAACAATTAGTTCTGCTTCAATTATAAATGTTGATAGCGAAAATAAAACATATCTTATGATTGATAATACACTTTACAATCATGATAAGACAAGATTGATTTACGCTTTTTTTACAGAAACAGACTATACTGTTCCAAACAATGTTATAGAGATATGTGCATTTAAGGTTATACCAATGAGAAGTATTGTAATTCCAGATTCTGTAAAAAAAATACCGCCATATTTATTTAGTAATGCAAAGTATACAAACACTAAATTTTCCATCTATTGTCACGCGGGTTCATATGCTGAAAAGTATGCAAAAGAATATGGGTTTTCATATGTATTACAATAGTTAAATAAACTCCTACAACTATGACCAATGGGGTAAGCTTTTGTCACAGTCTGGAACATCCGACTGGGCAAGGAAGATGATGAACCTAAACCCGCTTCGCTACAGAGGGTATGTTTATGATTCTGATTCAGGCTTGTACTATTTACAGTCTCGTTACTATGACCCGACAACTTGTAGATTTATTAATGCGGACGATATTTGTAATACACGACCAGCACTAACTGATACAAATATTTTCACTTACTGTCAAAATAATCCTGTAAATATGGTTGACAATAATGGTGAAATTCCTGATTGGGTAATAACAGGAGCAATTCATCTTGCAATAACTAATTTTTGGGGCTTTTTGGGATGGGCTGAATATTATTTAGTAAAAGGAAAATTATCTGTTGTTGCAAATATTTATTTGTCTCATGAAAATTATCCAATAGCTAAAGCATTATTTAATAAATCTATGTGGGGCGATTCATTATCAAGAAAGACCATTGACAGAATGAAAAATGCATTTAAAAATTCATATATTTTAAAAACAAACCGCGGTAAATGAATTGTTGAAGAAAGTTAAGGGTAATTCTGTAAATAACTTAAAAGGATCAGTGAATTTTACGTCGGGGGATTTACATTATGCAGTAGGAAAGGCTAATTTTTATATTACTGGCACAAAGCAATCAAACGGCAAATGGAGCTTATCGGTAAAGGTTGCAGACACTTATAATTTTGATGAAATACGTACCCTAACAAAAGGAATTACAAAGTCGAATTTAGCGAACGATTTAGGATGGGCTATGCAAAAAATTGGAATGGCACATACATATTTTTGGTCCGTAACTTTTTCGAAAGCGTATTAGTGTGGTGCGAAATGAAAAAAATAATTATATTTTTAGGAATAATTATCTTGATTTTTAATTTAGGTGGATGCAATGTAAAATCGATATCATTGGAACAATCCCAGAAAAACTTTGTTTACTATAAAAATCAATTAAAAACTATTGTTAGTGCGTATCATTTAAAAATAAGTGAATTACCGACAGAAAAAGTTGAGGATGGATTATATCAAAGCTTTTTAATTACCATTAACAACACTCAAAATATTACTGTAAATTTGTCGAATAATGCTTCAAAAGATAGAAAAGGTTGTGAAGATGCAGAGTTTATTTACAAAAACACCAAAAATAAAAAATCGTTTGACTTAACATTGTTTATTAAAATTGTAAATGTTCTTTCAGGTAAAGAAATAACCAAAGATTATTGTGCAAAGTTTTTATCTGATCCTGAAGGAAAGCACTCTCCCGAAAGATATGGAATTGACAAAGATGAAAATAAAAAGATTTTCAAATATGATTTTTTAAATTTTGGAGAAGATTGGTCAATCGGATATTCTTTATATAATGATGGCACAGAAGATTTGACATTTTGGGGTCTCACAAAGCAATTAGAAAATTAAACTGATACCAGTAAAAATCAAGGCAGCAATAGTATATCATATGCATATGACCCGAACGGACTGCGTTACAGCAAAACCGTAAGCGGAACACAAACGACTTATAACTATGATGAAGACGGCAAACTTTTAAGCCAGACTATCGGCAGCGAAACCTTGTGGTTTATCTACGATGGCGACGGTAACCCTGTTGGCTTCAACTACATAAGCGGAAGTACGTTTGATACATTCTATTATATAACTGACCTTCAAGGTGATATAACAGGAATGACAGACCGTTATGGTGGTTATTGCGTAACCTACAACTACGACCAATGGGACAAGCTGTTGTCGCAGTCGGCAACAACATCATGGGCGCAGAAGATGATGAACCTAAACCCGCTTCGCTACAGAGGGTATGTTTATGATTCTGATTCAGGCTTGTATTATTTACAGTCCCGTTACTATGACCCGATGACTTGCAGGTTTGTTAATGCGGATGATTTGGATGTACTGCAAACATCTGGTGACAAACTTTTAGACACAAATATGTTCGCGTATTGTGATAATATGCCGGTTAATAAATAGATAATGATGGTCAGAAGTGTGTGGAGTGCACCTAATGGATTCACTGGTTGGCATGGTACTAATTGTTATGCATATGCGATAAAAATAAATGCTGCAAGAGATCCTGGATTTAATTGTGGAGGCACTATCATGGTTAGGACTAACATTTTATGAGACCAATAGGCACTAAACCTAGCGAATGGCACTAGCGCTTAAAGGCCGAACGAGATAAAAATGGATATACTCCTATTATGCAGCTCACAAGCGGCAACACCCAATCCTAAGTATCATGGGATTCCTATTATGTGAACCTTTAGTCTAGAAGCTATACTTATGATCAGATTTACCATCATATTGCAGTAGACGTATCAAATGTGTATACTAGGTGTATAAAATACAGGGTGGTTCACTATTAACAAAAAATATATAATAATAGAATTGAGGCTAATTATATGAAAAAAAATATTTTAATCTTTTCGACGCTTATTGTTTTTCTGGGAGTATTGACTTTTATAGTCTTAACAAACATTAATTTTCAAAATAAAGCAAGTAAGGTTGATTCTATAAAAAATGATTATTCAATGGCTCCATATTTAAATAAAATAGATAATAATTCCAAAGTAATTGTATCATTAGACCATTTAAAACCATTTAATCCAGAGACCTTCTTATATATTCCAGAAGTGATGAGTATGAACCGCTGTATCAGGATTAGTAATGTGGATATGGAAATTGGCGTGCATTATTTAAGATCAATCAATCATGGTCTGTATTACTCAGTACAACCATTAAAAAATTATGACGGAAAAGTCGCTTATGGTTTTTTCTTATACGGGAAAAACGGAGATCTTGATGCTAGTTGGGTTGTTGAGAAACTTCCCAAAAAATCAAATTTTGAATCCATAAAGATCGGAAAAACAACAATGAACGACATAAAAAAAATCGATCCTGGGCTTATTCAAGATTGTGGATTAATTATGCCTAATAGTCAATATCCAAATGGCATGCAAACAGATGCATCAAGTTATCACCGGTTGTCAGACGGCACAAGGGCAGCGATTTATTACAAGAAAATGAATAATTCATTAGTTGTTTGTAATATAACTTTTCAGAAAGACCCCGTTGACTTTGTGCATAAACTGCTACCACAAGATTTAGCGTTAATACAATAATTGAATTTCCAAGTAGGTGCTTTGTACTGTACTTTTTTTCTGGTTCAGTGCAAGTATTCTCGGGGGCTTTGTTTAATATTGCTGTGGTGAGCAATAAGAGAGCGCAGCGATTTGCACTTCGAGATCCAGTGGATATAAAAAGCGACTGAGCTCAAAGCCCAGCCGCTTTTCTTAGTGTAAGCATGAAAAAAGCCCGCCATAAAGACGGGGCTTTGGAGCTGAAGACGTGACTTGAACACGCGACCTGCTGATTACGAATCAGCTGCTCTACCAACTGAGCTACTCCAGCAAAAAAATAACCTGCAAGCAATTTGCAAGCTAATTACTCGCTGATTATACATTAAGAAGGAAAAATAGTCAATGGGTTTCTAATGGGAAAAGAGGTTATTTTAATTGAAAAATTTTTGTAAATTTACAGCAAGTTCATTATTAATTAGGCGTATTATTTGACTTCTGTACAAAAAAGAAGTAAAATTAATGTCGTAATTTTTGAAAGATTTACTATTTTTGTTTAAGTATTCGATTATTTTTCTTTAACGGAGTGGGAAGATATGTTTAAAAAAGCACTTATCATTGTTCTTGCTGTTTCAATGGCTTTTATGATTTCATCATGTAAAAGTAGCTCTAATAACGATTTCCCCGTGACGATTGGTAATATAACCATTAATTCTGCACCGCAAAGCGTTGTTGTGCTTTCCGATGCGGTTGCTGATGTGGTTGTTTATATGGGTTATGAGGCAAAATTGGTTGGACGCAGTTCCGATTGTACACAAAGCAAACTGTCTGTTGTGCCTACAGTGGGAACTGAGCAAAGCCCTAATATTACAAAAATTACGAATTTGAAGCCATCTGTTGTTCTTGCTTCTGATCAATTAAGTAAAGTGAACATGCAGAAGCTTTCTGATGCAGGGCTTACTGTCATTACTTTCAGCAATGCTCCCGACCGTGACCGAGTAAAAACCCTTTATTCAACTGTAGGAGCAGTTTTTGAAGGCAATACTACAGGAAAGGCAAAAGGCACAAGTTCAGTTGCTAATTTGTTCCAAACGCTTGATGATTATACTCGCAGTGTACCAAAGAGCAATGTTGTAAAGACAGCATGCTATCTCTATATGGATGGTAATACTCTTAAAGCAGTAACTGGTGATACTTTCGGAGATAAGCTCATTACTTATACAGGAGCAATTAACATTGCCGCAAACAATACTAACGGGCAAATTGATGCAAAGGCACTTAAAATCAATAACCCCAAATACATTTTTTGCCCCGAAGGACAAAGCAGTACAATTAAAAGTAATGCTGCAGTCAGCGGGTTATCAGCTGTAAAAAACAACTCGATTTATGAAATACCGAAGGCAGATATGTTTAGGTTTGGTGAGTCTGCCACAAGCGCGGTTATGATAATGATGATGGATATGTATCCACAACTGAATAATACAGGTGCTTCCGTGCCCGGAACCGATGATTCAACATCATCGTCATCAGTTACCACAGGCGGCAATTTGCAGTCGCAATACAGCATTAATGTTACCGATGATATGGTATTAAAAGTCGGAGATCAAAACAACAATGTTATGGCTATGCAAAAAAGGCTTGATGATTTAGGCTATATGGGATCAGCACCTACAGGATATTTTGGTGATTTAACGACTCAGGCAATAAAAGACTTCCAACTTGCCAATAATTATAACGCAACGGGTACTGCGGATGCTACATTCTTAAGAGCGTTGTTTTCATCAGATGTTATTAAAAGCGCAACTCCTGCGAGGGCAAGATAAAATCAAATATGATTTCCCCACAAAGCCGTGGGGAAATCTTTTTACGTTTTATTTTACTTGGATAGACATTGACAAAATTGTAAAAAATTATACAATAGTAAAGATATAATAAATTATTATGCATATTTAAAGGACGGTGCTATAAGGTTGTTCACAATCTTTAAGGAACACAGACATTTTGGCAAGCAAATTTTTTTGTTAGCGAAAAATGAGCTGTTTAAAACATACAAGGGCGCAGTAATCGGACCATTTTGGGCGATCGTGAAACCAATTTTTACGCTGTTTGTTTTTTGGTTTGCTATGGAGCTGGGTCTTAGGGGCGGCATGGGAAAATCGCCAATGGGACAACCGTATTTTATTTTTTTAATGGTCGGGTTTGTACCGTGGTTTTTTATTAACGATACAATTCTACTCGGTGCAAGATCAATCCGTTTAAACAGTCAGTTTGTAACGAAAGTTTCTTTCCCGATTTCAACAATCATGACATTTACCACACTTGCAAGAATGTTTGTAAATCTTTTCTTAACTCTTTTAATGTGTATTGTACTTATTTGTACAGGATATCACCCATCTCTTTACAATTTACAGTTCTTTTATTATGCACCGTTAATGTTTTTGTTTTTTGTGGCACTTTGCTGGTCAACAGCACCGATGAGTGCATTCAGTAAGGATTTTGAAAGCCTTATTACTTCTATTATGGCAGGTTTTTTCTGGTTAACGGGTATTGTCTATTACACAGGCGATATCAAAATTGAATGGGTTAAGCAGATTATGTATTTTAACCCATGTAATTATTTTGTAAACGGATATCGTTATACTTTTTTCGGCAATCAAATGCCCAGTCAGGGATCAATAAGCAGATGGTTTTTTGGCCCGGATCAATTATCTCAAACAATTATATTCTTCGTTGAATTTGCGTTTATTATTTTGCTGGGAATTCATAACTACAATCGTTTAAGAAGAAAACTACCTGATGTTTTATAACAATATATTGATTAAAGATTTATTTTGAAAAGAGGTCTTTTAGTGTCAGTAGAAGAACCTATTATCTCATTTGAAAACATCACTAAAACTTACACGCTCTATAAAAGTGACCAAGAGCGTTTTAAAGCGCTGTTTTTAAACAGTAAACATTTCAAAAAGCATATAGCCCTTAATGATATCAGTTTTCAGGTTAAAAAAGGAGAATCAGTCGGGATTATCGGCGATAACGGAGCCGGGAAATCTACAATACTCAAGATGATTACGGGTGTAACTTACCCAGATACAGGCAGCATTGTTGTAAGAGGTAAGGTTGCTGCGCTTCTTGAGTTGACGGCAGGTTTCTCTCTTGAAATGACAGGCCGTGAAAACATTTATTTAAAAGGATATATTTTAGGGCTTAACGATAAGTATATCGCTACTATTGAACAAGGGATAATTGATTTCGCCGAGCTTGGCGATTATATCGACCAGCCTGTCAGAACGTACTCAAGTGGTATGAAAATGCGATTAGGTTTTGCTATTAATATTAGTATCGATCCAGATATTCTTGTAATTGATGAAGCTTTAAGCGTTGGTGACGGAAAGTTTCAGAAGAAATGCAAGGACAAAATTGCAGAAGTAATCGGGCAAAATAAGACAGTTCTTTTTGTTAGCCACTCAATGTCGGGAGTGAAGGAAGTCTGCCAGCGTGCTATTTATTTAAAGCAGGGGAAAATAATGTTCGACGGTTCTGTTGATGAAGCGTTTGAGATGTACCAAAGCAATAAAGCAGCGGCAAAAAAATAAAAAGTTTTATATGTTCGATTTAATGACAATAATAAAGGATGTGTTTTGATGGTATACGCTATGATTTTTGCCGGCGGTGTTGGTGCCAGAATGAAGTCTGTCACCATTCCAAAACAGTTTATCGAAGTGGACGGCAAGCCAATAATCATCAGAACGCTTGAAAATTTCTGCTATCATCCAATGGTCGATAAAATTGTTGTTTCATGCCTTGAAGATTGGATTGACGAGCTTTGGAGACTAATTAATAAATATCATATCCCAAATGTTGCATCAATTGTACCTGGCGGTGAAAATGGGCATCAGTCAATTCACAACGGCCTTGTGGAAGTGCAGCATATGTCTCAGCCGGACGATATTGTTCTGATTTGCGATGGCGTTCGTCCGTTAGTATCAGAAAAACTTATTACGGAATGTATAGATGCTGCTATGAAATATGAAACAGCTGTTCCGGTAACCCCGAGTATAGATTCGGTTTTAGCAAGCAATGACGGCGAAAACTGCTGTCAAAGCATGCCCAGAGGTTCTATGTGGATAACTCAGGCACCTCAGGGATATACAATGCGTAAAATAATGTGGGCTCATGACGAAGCTGAACACCGTAATATTTTAAATCCAATCTCTTCAAGCGAGCTTCTTATAGAACTTGGAGAAACGATACATATTTTCATCGGAGATCGTGAGAATATTAAAGTTACGACACAGGAAGATCTTCGCTATTTAAGATCTTACTATTATTATGATAGATACAAGAATTTTGCTGATGAGGAGTGCAAATATGGATTATGAGGCCGTAAAGCTCCTGCCTAAATGTGTTTACGAGGATGTCGAAATGATAGCAAAGGCAAATATTGACTGGAGCCGTCTGCAAAACAAAACAGTACTTATTACAGGTGCAGCCGGTTTTATTGGCTATGACTTGACTATCGGATTACTGACAAGAAACGATTTATTTGGCGATAATATTACAGTTTTGGCTCTTGTACGCAACCGTGAAAAAGCCGAGAAGAAATTTGCCGATTTTTTAAAACGAGACGATTTAAAACTAATTATTTCTGATGTTTGCACACCTTTTTTTATTTCGGAAAAAGCAGATTTTGTAATTCATGCCGCAAGCGGTGCAAGTGCCGACCAATTTGAAAATGACCCTGTAGGTGTTATTGATGCCAATCTTGCAGGAACATTTAACGCACTTACTTATGCTCATGAAGCAGCAAGTGAAGCAACGCTGTTTGTTTCAAGCTTGAAAGTGTACGGAGCTCTGCATAACGGGAAAAAGATAATTGATGAAGATGACATCGGTTACATTGACCATGTTTTATATAAAAATTGCTATGCTGTCGGAAAGCGTGCAGCCGAAACTATTTGTGCCTCATTTCATAAGCAGTATGGTCTTAGCGTGAAAATTGCACGTCCTGCTTATATTTACGGACCGAGCCGCCTTGATGACGACCGTGTTTGGGCACAGTTTATTGCCAATATTGTACGTAATCAAAGCATATTGTTAAAGAGTAACGGTGCGGCTTTGCGCTCGTTCTGTTATGTCAGCGATACATGTGTGGCACTTCTTAAAATCCTGCTAGACGGGGAAGACATGCTGCCTTATAATATTTCAGATGAAAATTCAAACATCACGATTCGCGGATTTGCGAAAGCGGCAACAGATGCGTTCCCAGAGCGTAATTTGACATTGTCATTTGCAAATAAGGCAGATGAAATTGAACCTGAGCCCTCTCCGATGGCTGCAACACTTGAGGTGCTTTCTTGTGCTCGAATAAACAATTTGGGTTGGAAAGCTGAAATAGATATTCATGAGGGAATTAAGCGTTCCGTAACAATTGCCGAGACAGTATTTAAAGAATAAAGAGCAAGTCATAAGCAAAACATATGAGGTGCGATATGCTATCCAGATATTTAAGCGAATATGATTTTGACTGTATTAAAATCCCTCGTTTACCAGAAGATTTTGATTTTAGTCATTTCAGAAACAAAACAATTGTAATAAGCGGGCAAGCTGTGTTTGCCCGTTATGTTGTTTATAGTCTGATTTGCAAAAATGAGGAAAAATCTCTGGGTATGAATCTCATCTTTACAGCGGAAGGCGATTCTTGGCGCACTCAGTTTTATCCAGAGATTGAGAAGAGAGACGACTTTCGTGTTATACCCCTCAGCAGCATTATAAGTGTACAGGCTGATTATATTATTAGTACAGGCTGCTGTAATATTGAGCTTAATGATCAAATCGAAACGTTTCAGGCAGAAACCGAGCAAATTAAAAAACTCTTGCAATATGCAGCTATGGCAAAGCCAAAAAGATTTATATTGCTTTCAGATTATCGTGCTTTTGGAAATGCTCCAAAAGGTGTTGTAATGAGCGAGTATGAAAACGGTTTATTGCAGTTTTCAAAGCCTTCCGGTCTTGTTGCTCAAACAGTGCTGACGCTTGAATCTCTTTGCAGTATATACTCTAAACAATATGGGTTTGAACATCTGATTCTGCGCACAGGACATATCATCAGTCCAAACGGCGGACTTCTCGATAATTTATTTACAAAGATAATGGATAACGTAGCTAAAGGCGAAGAAGCTATTGTTGAGGCAGGCCACGGTAAAAACACCTATGTTTATATGACAGATGTGCTTCAGGCGGTGTTTTACGGCGTTTCGTTTTTACGATCGAAAACTGTATATAATGTTGCGGGAAAAGACGCTACGGTTTCTGCCGTGGCACTTTGCAGTATGATTTACGATATATATCCTGAACTTTTTAAGATTTCCATTCAATATCAAGCGGAAGAATCTGCAAAAGATATATCGATTGATAATTCTAAACTTACTTTTTATGGTTGTGAGCCGCAATTGTCATTGGAAGATGCGATTGAACTGTTTTGCAAGGCACGTCAAAAAGGAGCCGAACCGTTTCGTTTTGATGATTCCTACTGCGGTAAGCTTGAAACGATTCACAACATTTTGCTTGGATTCATGTTGGAAGTAGACAGGATATGTAAAAAGCACGACATAAAATATTTTTTGGCAGGAGGAACTTTACTTGGTGCTGTGCGTCACGGCGGGTTTATTCCGTGGGATGATGATGCCGATGTAATGATGCTTAGACCTGATTACGATAAATTTTTAAAGGTTGCACAAGCTGAATTGCCGCCTAATTTGTTCTTGCATACACCGAAAACGGATAAGCTTTGCAATAACTGTTTTGCAAAAATCCGTATAAACAATACAATGTTTGCAACTGAATATTCAAGCAAAACGCTTGATATGCACAACGGCATTTTCTTTGATGTTCTTTGTCATGACCAAACAGCAAACAGTGCTCTAGGCAGAAAACTGCATTTGGCATTTACAATTTTAGCACGGTCGCTGGTGTTTAATAAGTGGTATCACAGAAAAGTGGATAATGGCAGCAAGATTCCTTCCGCCATTACAACGGTAATCAAAAACATCTTGCCGATGAAATTCCACTTGTGGTTTCAGGAGCGTATGTTTTTACTCTTTAAAAATAAAAAAGATGCAAAGTATTTATTCGATGATATGGGGCGGAATATCCGCAGAGGTTCGTTTTCAAAAGAGTATCTTGATGAAACAATCGAAGTAGATTTTGAGGGATATAAATTCCCGATTCCAAAACGGTATGATGAGTATTTAACATATCTGTACGGTAATTATAAAGAGATGTCTTCGGCAAGTCTCAGAAGATCAAGCCATTCCTTAAGTCTTATGGATTTGGGCGAGTATGGTAAATTTGAATTATAATCGCAGATATATCTTAAAAGAAAAAGGTTAATTTATGAGCAGTTTAGTAAGCATAATCGTACCAAATTATAATGTAGAAGAATTGCTTCCGCGTTGTGTGGACAGTTTGTTAAATCAGACGTATCAAAATCTGGAGATTATTCTGGTTGATGATGGCTCACCTGATAGATGTCCTGAAATTTGTGATGAATATGCAAAGAAAGATTCAAGAATAAAGGTTGTCCATAAACAAAACGGTGGGTTGTCTGATGCCAGAAATGCTGGGTATGAGTATGTCCACGGTGAATACGTTGCGTTTATCGACAGCGATGATTGGGTTGCAGAAAATTTCGTTGAATCACTCTATAATGCAATTCAGAGAGAAGGCAGTGACATTGCCGATTGCAATGTTGTAAAAGTTTACAGTGAAAAAGATATTCTACCCTTGCAGTCCGACTGTGATATTAAAACATACAACACACAGGAAGCGCTGTCTCTTTTGATTGGAGATAGAGTTTTTAAACAGCATGTATGGAACAAATTATATAAATCTTCAATTGGATTAAGCGTCCTTTTTGAAAAAGGAAAATATCACGAAGATGAGTTTTGGACATATCAAGTTTTCGCTAAAGCAAAAAAGATAACTAAAATTGATTCTGTTTTATATTATTACTTGCAGCGTGAAAGCAGCATAATGGGGCAAACTTACAATTTGAAACGCCTTGATTCGATTGATGCAAAAACAGAAAGAGTTAAATTCTTGATTAAAAACTTTCCCGAGCTTACCGTTCAGGCAAAATTAAATTTATATCATTCTTGTTTATACATTTATCAAATGTCTTTAAAGCATATGAACAAAGAAGATAAAATCAAGGCAAAACAGAAGCTGAAAGAAATTATTTCGGAATATCCGCTTAAGAAATCGGAAATTGCAACGCTTGATAAAAAACAGCAGATCTGGTATAAACTACCCCTTGGACTTAGTGCCACTATAAGAAATTTAATTGATATTGGAAGATAAAATATTAATTTTTTAAAATATATATTATCTTATTATGAACGACTTATTTGACATATAATAGTAAATGGAGTATTATAAAATATAATATTATTATATTAGGTAAGTGAATTATGTACAAACATAGAATAACGGTTTTTACACCTACTTACAATCGTGCTCATATAATTGGGAATCTATATCGCTCGCTGCAACGCCAATCATTCACTGATTTTGAGTGGTTAGTTATTGATGATGGTTCTGTTGATGAAACAGAAAATCTTTTTGAAAAATTGAAACTTGAAAATGATCCTTTTGAAATAAGATATGTAAAAAAAGAAAATGGCGGTAAACACACGGCAACAAACACAGCCTTAGAACTTGCAAACGGTGAGTTGTTTTTTGTTGTTGATTCTGATGATTACTGCACAGATAATGCACTTGAACAAATTGACAATAAGTGGGAAAAAGAGATGTTATCAAATAGCAACGCTTGTTGTCTGTTGGGAATTAAAACACCTATAAGTGTTGGGAATGAAAAACTTTCAAAGCTTATGACCGGTGAACGTGCGTTTTGCTATCGTACCGATATTGTAAAGCAATATCGGTATCCTGTATTTAAAGGTGAAAAGTTTATAACCGAAGCAACTCTTGATAATCAGATGCGTCAAGCGGGATATGAATATATTAAAGTGGACGAATCATGGCAAATTGTTGAATATAAGGCTGATGGGCTAACATTTCAGGGAATTTCGCTCTATCAAGGAAATCCGAAAGGTTATGCATTCTGGCTATTGCAAACTGCTAAAATGAATCATAAAAATAAGATTCAAATGATGTTATTATATAATAATTATTATCATGAACTTAAAGGTCAGTTGACTAAAGAACAAATATCACAGAATCTTAATATATCAAAAATTCATATGAATGCTATTTTATTTATTCAAAAATGCAAGAATATTTTTAAGAGATAATATTTGGAGAGAATCATGGAATTGCTTAGGCTAAGTTTACTTGTAATATTAATTATTAATATTGCAGGGTTTATATGTTTTTGCAATGTAACTACTCTTAAAAAAACAATATGTATAATTCCGGTATGTATGTTTGCTGTTGTATCTGCACTCATACCGTTTAATATATTTCTTTACATAAGTATTATTGCTATAATATTATTGGATTTTATGGTGGTTTTACTTTATGTTTTTTTATTTTGCTTTAAAAACAAAGATATTTCATCAGGAAGTTACGATAAAGAGCAATTTTCTAACAAAAAAATAATGTTTTTTGTACCACATCCAGATGATGAATTGAATCTAGGTGCCGGGTTAATTGAACGCTTTATCGAGTTTGGCAGTGATGTATGGGTTGTCTTTGCCACGAACGGGGATTATATCGATCTTGAAAACGGCAAAAAGAGAATTAACGAAGCTATTCGTTCATTAAAGGCAATGGGAGTTTTAAAAAATAATGTCATTTTGTTAGGATACGCCAACGATTGGATTCAAGGCGATATTTTAAATTCAACCGAAAAAGTCTTTTCATCAATGTGGGGAAACACAAAAACATACGGCTTGCAAAATCATCAAGATTTCCATTTTCAGTCACACGGAGTTCATGCCGAATATACAAAAGATAATTATCTTAACGATATCAAAGAAGTATTACAATATATCAAACCTGATTCAATATTTTGTGTCGATATGGATACCCATCCAGATCATCGTATAACGTCACTGCTTTTTGAACAGGCGATGAGCGAACTTTTAATTGAACAAAGACAGTGGAAACCGCAGGTTTTTAAAGGTTTTGCATACAGATATGCTTGGTTTGCCCCAAGAGATTTTTATACATATTGTTCTACACTTGAAAACAGCTCGGAAAATCATAGCGATCTCTTGCCATTTTATACTTGGGATTCTCGTTTGCGTTTTCCGATTCATCCAAAGGTTTTGACACCGTTAAAAAGAAGTTCATCGGCATATCAATCCTTTTTGGCACATGGTTCTCAAGGTGCTGTTGATTTTTTTGATTGCATTATTAATTCGGACAAGATTTATTGGGAACGTCGCACAGATATCATACCATATAAAACTGCTGTGTCGTTGAGTACCGGTGATACTGTATTTAAAAATTTCTTTTGCTTTACTGAAATTAATAATATTGTTGAAGAAAGACCGACTCAAGCAAAATTTATTTCCACAGATGAAAATGATGCAGTTGTTTTTCAGTTTGGTAAGCAAGAGCAAATTGCTGTTATCTGGATTCATCTTCTTTCTTCAAATAATATAAATGCAGTTATGCTAGACTTTGGAAGCGGTTGGTTTAGCTACCCTGTAACATTAACGGAAGAAAACAAAGCCGTTGTTGTTTTGCCCTCAACAATTATTACAGATAAAATTAGTTTAAAATCAATTGATATACAAAATCATAATACGTCTTTTTCTTTTGTTGAGTTTTTCAGCACTATTCCGGAAAAATCATCAAGGTGGATAAAAATAGCTGATAAAAATAATAATTTTATCTATTCAGCAATTACCCAAAATGACCAATTACAATTTTCTGTATATGACACTGAAAAAGACGGCTGCTATCAAATTCTAACAGATGGGCAAACTCAATATGAGATAAAGGCTAATGAAGTATTTAGTATACCTGTTACTAAAAAGAAAATCACATTACGAGTACAACTTGTCGATAATTCGAAAGTGTTTGATGAAATTAAAATATGCAAGCAATCAAAACTTACAAAAAATATTATGCATGTGCTTTATAAGTTTGAACGCTTAATCGATAGAATGTTTTGGAACATTACAAAAATCGAGACTTGGTTTGTTCAGCACTTCTAATAATAGAAATTTATTATTATTCAAAAATAAAAAGGATGTTTACAGTATTATGATTAATTTGTATTATCACATGGGATGCACAAATCATGGGTGTGAAGCTATTGTTCGCTCGACGAATAAGATTCTCGGCGGAAATCTTAATGTGTATACTTCTGATATTGATTCCGATCAAAAATACAAGCTAAACGAAATTGTTAATTTAAAAGAAGATGTAGTTCAAAATTCCAATTTTAATTCGATTAACAGGCTTTTTGCAAAGTTTTATGCGAAATTTAAAAAGTCAGATATTCTTTTTACTAAATACCGTCATTTAGATTTTTTTAATAATATAAATAAAAATGATATCTATTTATCTGTTGGCGGTGATGATTATTGTTATGCAGGAAAAGATATTTTATGGCATTACAATAAGTTAATTCATAATAAAGGTGGCAAAACGGTTTTGTTTGGCTGCTCGTTTGAGCCTTCGGATATTAATGAAGATACGATTCCTGATATTCAGACTTATGACCTCATTATTTCAAGAGAAACTGAAAGTTATAATGCGCTGAAAGCCGTTAATCCCAATACACTTTTGTTCCCTGACCCTGCATTTCAGCTTGATAAAGCCGACGTTGCTCTGCCTGAAGGTTTTGTTGAGAATAATACGATTGGAATTAATGTAAGCCCATTAATTTTAAATTGCGAATCGACCAATGGGTCTACGATGAAAAATTATGAAGAGGTTATAAAATACATATTAAAAGAAACAGATCTGAAAATTGCTCTTCTTCCTCATGTTGTTGAGCCTAATTCAGATGACAGGGAAGCACTAAAAATACTCTTTGATCTTTTTAAAGATTCAGGTAGGGTTCTTATGATACCTGATTGTAATTGTATGCAACTCAAGACGATTATTTCAAAGTGCAGATTTTTAATTACTGCAAGAACCCATGCGTCTATTGCAGGATATTCTACATGTGTTCCAACAATTGTAGTTGGATATTCCGTAAAAGCCAGAGGTATTGCAAAAGATATTTTCGGAACCGATAATAATTATGTAATACCTGTGCAAAAATTAAAAAATGATGAAGATTTAACCAATGCTTTCATTTGGCTTTTGAAAAATGAAAACAATATTAAGGAGCATTTGGCAAGCTTTATTCCTGCTTATTGTAACAAAGTGCTTGAAGTAAAAGAAAAAGTAATGGAGTTATACAACAAATGATTGTTCTGGTAATTTTCTTATCAATATTCAGCTTGATATCCGCAATAAT
Source organism: Bacillota bacterium (assembly GCA_030705695.1). Lineage (GTDB taxonomy): Bacteria > Bacillota > Clostridia > Oscillospirales > Acutalibacteraceae > JAUZPX01. The sequence goes on along the minus strand of JAUZPX010000009.1, from coordinate 2,581 downwards.
TTTTGGAATTGATTTTGTTTCGTATTTAAAAGACAGATATTGCAGATATCATATCGGAAGATTTAAAAATGATGAAGAATGGATAGATAAGGTTATAAAAACATCTGTCCGTTGGGCGGAACACACACCTACTGTAAAAATAACAGATAACAACAGGCTGGTTTTTATTGATATATTGACAGGCAACTATAGATGCAACACAATTCAGTCATGGCAAAAGGCGGCTATTATTCTTGGGCTGTATGAGTATAACAAGGAAGATACCGTGCTTGCAGCGCGAAACGCAGTTAGTAATCTTTTGGATAGTTCAGGGAATTGGAAAGTGAAGCCAACGAATGTTGATTGCGGCATGCTTTCTTATGCGATATTAACTGTCAGTAAAGATAAAAATTCCGTTAAGCCTGCAATGGATACCTCTCTTGAGATAATTAAAAATGCCGTTTGTAGCCAAGACGGTATGATTTGCTATGTAAACAGTGAACCCTACAACAGATATGTCGATACAATAGGGTTAGCCTGTCCGTTTTTATGTATATACGCCAAAACTTATGATGCCCCAGAATATGAAGAGTTGGCTTATCATCAAATTAATTCGTTCTTGCAACAGGGTATGCTAACAGATGCATGTCTTCCGGTTCATGCATATAACAGTAAACTTCATTTGCCGCTTGGTGTTTATGGTTGGGGACGGGGAATCGGCTGGCTTACTTTAGGAATTGAAGATTCTTACTATTATCTTTCGGATGAGCATCGCCAACAATTATGTTCTAAAATTGAAAAGATAGCTGACAATCTGATTTCTTTTCAGCAAAAAGACGGTGGCTTTAATAGTATTGTACAAGGTGCAGGGAGATATGACAGTTCAGCAACCGCTTCTATAGGTTATTTCCTTATGTTTGCATATGAACTTACTCAAAAGGAGCTTTATAAAGAACGAGCAAGTCTTTGTTTGAATAGATTAAAAGCTTATACAAGAATTACCGGGAAAATCGATTACTGTCAAGGTGATGTAAAAGCAATCGGTATTTTTGCGCAAACATACGATATATTGCCTTTCGCACAGGGGATGGCAGTGCGCCTTTTTAAAAAGTTGAGTAAGGTGGAACTAAAGACAGATGGAACTGAAAAATAAATCCAGAACAACTTATTCTCTTTTGAATATAGCAATGGGAATTGGCGGGTATTTTTTAAATACCGTAATGGGGTTTATCTGTAGAGTTATTTTTACAAGATGCCTTTCCGCAGATTATTTGGGCCTTTCAGGGTTATTCAACAACCTGCTTTCAATGTTATCTTTGGCGGAACTGGGAATTGGTTCGGCAATCATTTATGCGCTTTATAAGCCTATTGCAAATAGAGATTATGAAAAAATCTCTACGCTTATGAAGTTTTACTCAAAAGCATACAGAACAATCGGGGTGGTTGTGGCTGTTGTTGGTCTTGCTATGATGCCATTTTTGCAATATTTTGTAGGAACTCCTAAAATCAGCGAAAACATATATGTAATTTTCCTTATGTACTTGTTTTGTACAGCGAGCACTTATTTTTTCACATATAAAGGTGCATTGATAACAGCGCATCAGCAAAATTACGTTGTTTTAGGGATATTTTATATACAATCAATTGTACAAAATACAATTCAAATTGTAATCTTAATTGTAACCCATAATTTTTATTACTATTTAATTGCTCAAATTATTTGTGTACTTCTTGCAAATTTCACATTATCATTTACAGCAAACAAAAAATATCCATACCTAAAAGAAAAAGAGGTAAAACCTTTTGATAAGGAAGAAAAGAAAATCCTTTTTAAAAATATTAAAGCTGTTGTTATCGTTAAGATAAGCGGGTTGCTTGTAAATAATACGTCTAATATTATTTTATCATTTCTAAAAGGAATTACTATCGTTGGGTTGTCTTCAAACTATACGTTGTTGTCAACAACCTTAAACTCTTTGCTTAATCAGATTTTTACCGGAGTTACTGCCAGCGTTGGAAACCTAAATGTAAATGAAACAGCTGAAAGGAAAGTAAAAACTTTTAATTTTATTAATTTGGCTAATTTTTGGTTATTTGGATGGGCGGCAATTGCACTAATTGTATTAAGTAATGATATAGTTCATTTTTTATTTGGACCAAAATATCTTTTGGATATAAGTATTCCTTTCATACTTGCACTGAATTTCTACATGGTTGGCATGCAGAATGCTGTTTGGACGTTTAAGAACACTATGGGATTATTCCGTTATGGTAGGTATCTTCTTTTGTTGACAGCTGCAATAAATATTGTGCTTTCTTACTGGTTTGGTACTATGTGGGGATTGTTCGGTATATTTTTTGCGATGACTGTTTCAAGATTGGTTACAAATACCTGGTATGATCCATATGCTGTTTTTAAATATGGTCTTTTTGTAAGCCCTTGGAGATATTTTAAAAAATTCATTCAGTATTTTGTGATTTTGGTTTTAACTTTGGCACTTACATATTTTTCATGTTACTATATTTCATTACCATTTTTATTTTTAACATTGCTTGTAAAAACTGTTATCACATGTCTTGTTCCAAATATTGTTTTCTTCTT
>JAUZPX010000089.1 GCA_030705695.1 Bacillota bacterium | reverse complement strand
TTTTGATGTATTCAATATTTTGCTGTAGCGAATTTGTAAGCGGATGTGTTACCTCTTCGCTAATTGTTTGCGGCGGATTATAATATTGCGATATTTTATTTAAAATATGAAACAAATCATATCACCTCATTTGATACTTCTTCTTGTAATTTTCGCAGAAACTTCTGTTCTATGCATTTTGGAATAAAAACTTTTTCATTGCAAAGAATAAAAAAATCAATTAGTGAAAGGCTTGAAATATAAAATGATTATCTCTGTCATCCGAACCTTTTTACTTTATATCATGATTATTTTGGCTGTTCGAATAATGGGTAAACGCCAGATAAGCGAGCTTCAAACATCAGAGCTTGTTGTAACATTATTAATTTCAGATATTGCGGCAATACCAATGCAAAACACAAGCCAGCCGCTAGTAAGCGGACTTATTCCGATTTTTATTCTAATTTTTTGCGAGGTTGTGCTTTCAGTGATTATGATGAGCAGTTCAAAGTTCAGAGGCTTTGTTTGCGGAAAACCCCTTATTGTAATCGAGGACGGACGAATTGACCAAAAAGAAATGAAGCGGCTTCGCATGAGCACAGAGGACCTTTCCGAACAACTTCGCCAACTGGACGTATTCAGTTTAAGTGATGTACAATATGCAATTGTCGAGACAAACGGAAAAATGAGCGTTTTAAAAAAGCCTGAAAAGCTTCAGCCTACTAATGAACAATTAAACGTAACCCCTCCTAATACTGGAATTGAGGCTGTAGTAATAAATAACGGCACAATTTCAGACCAGTCACTTGTTCTATGCGAACTTGATAGAGATTTCATCAAAAAAATCCTGCTTAATGAAAACATCAAGCAGGAAGATGTATTTATTATGACAGCAAACCGCACTCGTCAATATCAAATAATTAAGAAAGGATAAAGAATGAAAAGAATTTGGATTGTATTAATAATGCTTTTTGCAGTCATTGGATTATGTTGCTATGAGTTTATTTTTTCAAATAGTCTAATCGTACAAACTGAAAATAAACTAAGTGAAGCAAACAATGCTGCACAGGAAAATAACATAAATAAAGCGTATTCAATTTGCGAAGGTATTTACAACAATTGGCGAAACCATCAAAAAACAATGAATATCTTTTATTATCATGATTCTGTTGAAAATGTCGGGCAATCCATCGCTCTTATGAGTGAATATGCAAAATATAAAGATTATGTTCATTTCTATGCTGAGAACAAAAAAATCGGCGAACAATTAAGCGTTTTAAAAAGCGCAGAATTGCCGTCGATTGATAATATCTTATAAGTAATTTTTAAATGCAATTACAAATTTTTCGGGATTTTCGTTTGAATAAGACCAAACAATGAAAACAAGAGAAAAGCAGCTATATTTACAACAACAATACTTGCTCCGGCTGGAGTATCATACATGTAAGATAAGATAAAACCAAAAATACAGCATATCACAGATAGAACTCCCGAAAGAATCACAACACGCTTAAATGTCTTGCAAACCCGCATAGAAGTTAGTGCAGGAAAAATAATTAAGCTTGAAATAAGAAGTGTTCCCATTATACGCATTCCGATAACAATTGTCAAAGCTGTAAGCAAAGCAATTATCATATTATAGATATTGGCATTTGTTCCTGTTGCCTTAGCGAAATTTTCATCAAAAGTAACTGCAAATATCTTGTTGTAAAAAAAGATAAACATAACAATTACGATAAGCGATAAAATAACGCATAATACAGCATCGCTTTTTGTAATTGCAAGAATACTTCCAAACAAATAATTATTCAAGTCCGTGTTCATACCTTCTGATAACGAAGTAATTAACACACCGATAGCAAGCGCACCGCTTGAAATAATAGCAATTGCAGCATCACCTTTTATTCTGCTGCTTTCGCTTAAACGAAGCAAAAGAAATGCAGCTACAATAACAATGGGAATCGCAACTTGAAGAGGTGCAAGATTAAGCGCCGCCGCAATTGCGAGCGCACCGAATCCTACATGAGAAAGTCCGTCGCCGATCATTGAATATCGTTTTAAAACAAGGCTTACTCCAAGTAACGCCGCACAAAGCGAAACAAGAACTCCGACGCCGATTGCTCTAGTTAAAAATCCATATGATAACATTTCAGAAAAAAATTCAATCATGGCGGTGTCCTTTCGCACAATTTGTACGCTTGCAAATGTCGCAGTTACAGTTGCTGAATAAAAAACGGCTTCCTAATTCACTGTGCAAATATTGAGATGTCTTTCCGAAAAAAGCATCTTTTTCACACAAATGAAGTATATGATCAGCGTGGTCAACGGCACTAATAATATCATGCGAAACCATTATCACAGTGACTTTATCTTTTTTGTTAATTTCGTTAATAATATAATACATTTCTTTTGACGAAATCGGATCAAGACCTGTAACTGGTTCATCAAGCAACACAAGTTTTTTTGATGACGATAATGCTCTTGCAAGCAAAACTCTTTGTTGCTGGCCTCCTGAAAGCTCACGAAAACATTTATGTCTGATATTCAATATATTTAACCGTTCCATTGTTTTATAAGCTGTTTCTTTGTTTGCTTTTGTATAGAACGGCCTTAATCCTCTTGACGATAAGCATCCGGAAAGGACAACCTCCCATACCGATGCGGGAAAATCTTTTTGAATACCTGATTGTTGTGGTAAATATCCGATTTGATTTTGTTTTAAATCATCAGAAAAGACAATCTTTCCGGTAGTAGGCTGCATTAGCCCGAGAATCCCCTTCATTAAGGTACTTTTCCCAGAGCCGTTTTCACCGACAACACAAAGATATTCCCCACTGTTCAGCGAGAAATTCAATCCTGATATAACGGTTTTTCCGTCATAACTCATAGATACATTATCACATTTTAGCAAAGACATACTTTACCCCTTTAGTTTAACTAATTTAGCGCAATTTTTAGATTCTTTGCGTTTTGCGTCATCAGTCCTATATATGTTGCATTCTGCTTGAATTCATCTTTTGTAATGTTATGGCATGAATGGAACAACAGAGGAGTCGCCCCTGTTTCATCGCTTATTGTATCGGCAATATAATGATTTGAAAACTCTACATAAAAAACAACTGGAATTTTATCTTTTTTAACTTTATCAATCAAAAAGCAAACCTTTTGGGCGCTAGGCTCAGTCTCACTGCTGCACCCGGGAAATGCCGCCGAAAATGATAATCCGTATTCATCAATAAAATATTTCAAGGGGAAACGGTCGCCAAAGATAATTTCCTTTCGTTTTGATTGCTCAACAATCTTTCGGAAAGTATTATCAAGATTTGTAAGCTTATTTAAATAATTATCAGTTGACAATTGATAGAAAGAACGGCTATTAGTGTCGGCTTTTATAATTGATTTTGAAATTGCTTTCGTAAGTAAGATAGCATTTTGCGGAGATGTCCAAATATGTTCGTCTGTTTCTGCTGTTTGGTGAGTATCATTTGTCTTCATTTCAGGAAGAATCGGTTCCTGTTTTAATGACACATAATCAAATAGTCTTATAACTTCAATTTTTGAGGTGTCAATAGACTTTAATATGGATTTTACCCAATCTTCAGATTCACCGCCAACATAAATAAATATATTGCAATTCTGTATTTTCATAATATCTGAAGGTGTGGGGTCAAACGTATGAGGATCGGCACCGGGTTTTAAAAGCAAAGAAACATCGGCTTTATCCATTGCAATTTGACGAGCAAAGTCATATGCAGGAAAAACCGTTGTAATAATTTTTAATTTTTTGTTGTTGATATCGGTATAACTTGCATTTTGGCAGGAAGAAAAAGAGAACAAAATTGAAAACGCAAGCAAGATTAACAGAATTCGCTTCATATTCCCCGCCCTTAGCTTAAAGTTTTTGCTGAACAGCCTGAACAAAGACCATAATAAAATGTCATAGAATTATCAATTGAAAAATTATGCTTTGCTTTTATATGCTCGCTCATTTCCATTAACGCACAACATTCAACATCAAATATCTTGTTACAGCAAGTGCATTTTAAGTGAAAACAGTAATCGTTTTGATTATCTTTATCTACAAATTGATATGAAGCCGCAGAAGATTCTCCCGTTACATATCTGCGGACAATACCTTGCAAAACAAAATTGTCTAGTGTCCTGTATATTGTTGCAATACCAACATGAATGTTTTGCTTTAACAAATATGCTAAAATGTCATTTACCGTTACATAATTATTCTTATTTTCAACAAGAAAGTTTTTTATGACATCCTTTTGTTTTGTATTGTAACTGTTTTTTCTGTTCATCATTACTATCGCCTCTAAAATAAAAATGATAATCAATTTCAATTTATTATATTTCTATATTTTAACGGTGTCAAGCTTTTTGAAACAAAAAAATATCATTTGAGAATAGCAAATGCTAAAAACTCAAATGATATTTTTATAAATTCAAATTATTCTTTAATCATTTCGATTTCTTCGATTACATTATCATCAATATTATCGAAATCGAATTCTAAAAATTCGCCACAGTTTGGGCAATCAATTTCGCCACAAAGAAGAGTTTCTTCATCTAAACAGACTGTTTCGCCGCAAGTCGGGCATGTAACTTCATAAAAGACTTCGTCCTCATCTTCATCGTCACAATGGCAGCAGTCACAATCTTCATCATCGCACTCTTCAACAAAGTCGTCAAAATCGTCTTCAAGAGTAGCAAGATCTTTATCCACAGCGTCAATCTGCTCACTAAGTTCGTCGTAAATCCCATCAAGCTCGGTTACTGTAGATGTAACATCATTCAGTAAATCGATAATTGCTTTAATTACTTTAACTTCATCTTTGCCTTCGTCAAGCTTTAAGCCATCCGATAAGCCTTGTAAATATGCTGATTTTTCATTTAATGTCATTATATTTGCCCCTTTTCTTATTCTCACAATAATTATAATATTAATTCGTAATTGCTTATATTGTGAGCTATATTTATTTTAATATTCCAATAAATTATGCGCGGGACATGTATTCTCCAGTTCTTGTATCGATTTCGATCATTTCACCTTCATCAATAAAGAGAGGAACTTTAATTTCTGCGCCTGTTTCAAGAGTTGCTGGCTTTGTAACGTTTGTAGCAGTATCGCCTTTAAAGCCCGGGTCTGTCTTTTCAACTGTAAGCTTAACAAAGTTCGGTGGCTCAACGCCGAAAACATTTCCTTTATAAGAAAGCACTTTGCAAACCATGTTTTCTTTTACAAATTTAAAGTTGTCTGAAAGTACAGATTTATTTATTGGATTTTGCTCATAAGTCTCATTATCCATAAAATAGTAAAGATCGCCGTCGTTGTAAAGATATTCCATATCGCGTCTCTCAACAAAAGCAGTCGGATATTTATCGTTTGGATTAAAAGTTTTTTCAACAACAGAACCTGTAATAACGTTTCTAATTTTTGTACGCACAAAAGCTGCGCCTTTTCCAGGTTTTACGTGCTGGAATTCGATAATAGATACTACTTGACCATCCATTTCAAATGTAACACCGTTACGAAAATCACCTGCAGATATCAAAGTTAATTCCTCCTCGTTATATATACGAATATTAAACATCATATTGCTTAATTATACAGTAGTTTTTTCCATTTTGCAACTACTAAAGCGCATTTTTTATATTAGCGGATATTAATCGACTAACAAAATTTTACAACAACTATTTAAAGAATAATAAGATTTTTTGGCGAATTAGAAAGATTTTTAATCCCGTTTGTATCAACACAAACCATATCTTCAATTCTGACACCAAATTTCCCGGGAAGATAAATTCCCGGCTCAACCGTAATTATCATGTTCTTGCTAAGAATAGTCGACTGTTTCGGAGCAACTTTAGGTTCTTCATGAATTTCAAGACCAACACCGTGCCCAACAGAATGCCCGAAATAATCTCCGTATCCCGCTTTGTCAATTATTTTTCGAGCAAAAGAATCTGCATCATTGCATGAAACTCCTGATTTAATATTATTTAAAGCATTTTGCTGAGCATTCAAAACAATTTCGTAAATTTCTTTCTGTTCATCGGAGACATTACCAACAGCAACAGTTCTCGTCATATCGCTGTGATATCCCTCAAAAACCGCTCCGATATCCATCGTAACAAAATCGCCATTGCATACAGTTGCTTCACCGGGAACACCGTGCGGTAATGATGTGTTTTTCCCTGTAATTGTAATTAAGTCGAAGGCAACCCTCTCTGCCCCGTTTTTACGCATAAAAAATTCTATTTCCAAGGCAATATCTCTTTCAATTACACCTGGATGAATAAAATTTAGAATATGATTAAAAGCTGCATCTGTAATTTGCTGTGATTTCTCAATTTTTTCAATTTCATCGGCTGATTTTATTATCCGCAAATTATTAATCAACTTGTCGAGCCGCTCATCATTTTTAAATTGAACAGACAATTCATTTGTTTTTTCAGTAAAATAATGGAGCATTGAAACTGTCATTCGGCTGCTTTCAAATAATAGCTGTTTTATATTATGCTTAATTATTAGGTCTTTTAAGCTTTCGGCTATGCTTTTACAGACAATAACTTCATATCCGTTTGCTGTGCTTTCTGCTTTTTCACCATATCGAAAATCAACAAGTAAATAATTTGTTGATTTTGTTATTAGCAATAATCCATCGGATGACGGAAAACCTGTAAAATAAAAACGATTTACTTCCGAAATAACAACTGCAGCTTCATACTCATCGCAAAGTGATTCAGCTAATTTTTGAATTTTTGCGCTCATTCTGTCATTCCCTTAAGTGCGTTTAATGCAATAATATAGCTATCTTTCCCAAAACCGCAAATCTGCCCTTTACATGCTGCGGCAATTACAGAAGTATGGCGAAATTCTTCTCTCTTATGAATATTAGACATATGGACTTCAATAAACGGAACCGAAGTACATGCAATAGCATCATGAAGAGCATAGCTATAATGCGTCAAAGCACCTGCGTTAATTATGGCACCTGCAATACTTCCGATGCTTTCATGAATTTTGTCAATTAATTCGCCTTCATAATTTGACTGAAACACTTCGCATTCAAAACCTAGGCTTTCAGCATAACTAACTATTTGACGGTTAATCTCCTCTGAATTTTCAGTTCCATATATGCTTTTTTCACGAATTCCAATCATATTTAAATTTGGTCCTTGCAATACAAGAATTCTTTTCGTCATATATATTTCTCAAGGTAATCCGTAGCCTTAAGAGCACAAATTTTAATTTTACATCGTGATTATTCGATTCAACTTGCATTATATCCCACTTACTATTATTTTT
>JAUZPX010000088.1 GCA_030705695.1 Bacillota bacterium | reverse complement strand
GTTAAAACACCGTTATGTGCGAGGGCGAATCGAGCATTAAAACATCTGCCGTAAAACGGATGATTATTGAAATTTTTCTTTTCAGAGCCTTGCGTAGAATGCCTTGTATGCCCGATTAAAGCACATATATTATCAGAATGCTTAAAGTTCAGCCTGTAGGCTGATTTTGTCTCTTTTAATATGTTTACATTTCCGTTACTGCAAAAAGCAATTCCGGTGGCATCCGTACCTCTGATTGCTGATTTATCCGCTAAAGAATTTGTTAGTTCAGCCAAATCTTTAATTTTGTTATCTCCATAGTGAGAAAATCCGTAAAGTCCGCACAAAATTACATCTCCTCCGTTTCTGCAACCGTTTCATTTACATAAAGCTGCTTTGACTTTAAATATTCAATTAATTCTGCCTTCTTTTCTTTATTAATGCCCAATACAAAATCAGACCAAGACATACCTTCAAGTTCTTTGTCTGATAAATTGATAGCAAGATTACAAATCTCATCCACAAGCTGTAAAGTAGCTATAAATGTTTTATAGCGAAGCGTACCTCGAAACAGTCTGAATTCTATAGTTGAATAATTCTCAAGATTTACGGCAACGTACCTGCCAAGCCTTTTGTCTTTTGCCTTTCTGAATGTCTCCTGCACCTCCGGTGATATAGTGCAGTACCTTGAAGCCCAGCGACTTAAATTGGTTTCGGTTCTCCTTGATGCTTTCACCATCTCATTCCAATGTTTTTCAACAAAGTGGACAATTCTTGCAATTGCAATTTCCTGCTCATCTGTGTTTTTGCCAAAAGCGGAGCGGTTTACATGAAGATGTAGTCCGCAGGTGCTTGTGTTGTGAGAGCGATAGTCCATACTAAGAGCAGTTTCCATTATTTTTAACCAGGGCATTTCATTAATGTGGTAATCCATAGTCATTGGGTGCGTAACTATTTCAAAACCATCGTCAATGCTTCCATCATGCTTACAGTAAATTCGCTCGTTTGGAAAATTTGCTATCTGCAACAATCTTTCAGCATTTGCACTATTTTCTAAGCCACAGTCAATCTCTAATTCAATACCGAAGTATAAAGAACCCGAACCGTAAAAGATCGGTTCGGGTTTATAGTTATATGCTTTTATTGAGCTTTCTTGCAATTTTTCGTAGCACTCATGACAATATGGGTAATCTGAATCATCGTCATAATAAGCATCATCATTATGTATGAGTCTTCCGCAATTTTCACAGTTGGTGTAGGAATATTCATAGCAATGGCTGCAAAGCGTTATATCAGAATTGCCCTCAGCATCTTCGTTCCACAATCTTTCTCCGCAACAATCGCAGGTCGCTGTTTGTTCATCCATACAGTCCTGACACATTACCGTATCATCAAAATAGTTTGCTTCATCCTCAGCTAATACTGCACCGCAAAATGCACATGTAATTTTTTCTTCCATTTCAAAATCTCCTTTTTTAGTATTCCTCTGCAAGTAACATTGTAGAGTGGGTTTCATCATCAATAACAAATATCTTGCCAATAAAAATAGGAGCATCCACATCAAGCAGATACTCCCTTTTGTATTCAGGCTCTTCCTGAATGTGCTCTATTTTCTGCTTTCCGTTAAGCCCTGACAAATTAAATACCTGTAGATAATCCTTATCCACAGGTATTTTTTGTATTAATTCCCACATCAGGATTTGCAGGAGCGGCGGGATGTTTTCACATATTCCCTTTGCATAAAAATCCTCCTTTGATTTACATATTTCACAATAATAATGTATATTTTTTTATCTTCAAAACCCAATAAAACCGAAATACAACAACATTAAATTAATAAAAATGTATGGAGGTGCTCTAAAGTGTTTTATAACGATTATGACATTATGACCATAAATGAATTATGCGATTATCTGAATATAGGGCAAAGCATGGTTTACAAGCTGCTGAACTCTGGAAAGCTATCTGCTTTCCGAATCGGAAACCGTTGGAAGATACCGAGAAAATGTGTTGATGAATATGTAAATGAGAGCGTTAAAAGGAAGTAAAATAATAAAGCTGGAGAATTTCACAAGATTGTGAAATTCTCCAACTTTAGCCACTCTCCTAAAATTTACTAGCTTCGGCGAGACATTAAATAAATAGCAGAGCAATCTAAGCCAAAAAATCCATGTGCCTGTCTCGTTACTTGCACTGTTTCCCATAGATTAAATAAATTTTACATTATCCCTTAATAAAGTAAGGTTTAGTTTTGCAATGTTATTTGCAAATGTTGCATTTTACTTGCAAAACTTGCATTTTGATTTTCAAATGTGCTCCCATTTTACAAAATTCAGCGTGTCTTTCTCCGGCAAATCCTAATCACAGTAAATATGTCCATATTGCGTATTGCATCTCTTTAACGCAAACATTTAGATTGACTAATGGAAAAATATGTAATAAAATACTAATAGGCATCTTAAATTCTCATATAAACTATATGGTAGGTCTCGGAATAAGGAGGGCAAAAATAATATGAAATTAGGCAAAGGTGAAAATGTGACCACAGATGTACTTCTTCGTATTTGTGAAGCCTTAAATTGTGATATTTCTGATCTTTTAGAAATTATAAGTGAGGATTAGCTATATTTGCACAAATCAAGGCTTCAAGCAAAATAGAAATCACGGTACCGGAAGCAAAAGTAGCCGGATTACGTCCGTGCAAGAAGTGTCTCCCCACAGTAATAGGAGGAAAAAGAAAATGATTATAGACAGATTCTAAGGCGATTTCGCAGTTGTTGAACTGGACAACGGAACCATGATAAATGTCCCAAAGGCTATGTTTCCACCTGAAGCGGCAGAGGGTGATGTTATTTCCGTTATCGTCGACAAGGATAAAACCGCGCAAAGAAGTGAGAAAATTGAAAAAAAGTTCAACAGCCTTTTCAGGGATTAATGGCGAATTAGACGCTTTGCCAATATTTACAAAAATCAAACAAAAAAATATTACTCCGCAGAATACAAATTAGAAGTTGTAAAAAGGCATTTTGAAGATAGCAGATCTGTTGCTGATCTGACGAGAGAAACGGGCATACAAAACCGAATGCTCAAGCAATGGTTTACAGATTACCAACGGCATGGGGAAGAAGGATTTATCACCCGTCACAAAGGAAGGTAGAGAAGAAATATATACATTAGAATATTGAAAGGAGGTGGATACTTGATGACAGAGCTTATAATGAGTAGTAGCATGTCTATGTGTAAAGGCATATTCAGCAGCAAGAAAATAGAAAAAGATTCACAAGAAAAAAATAAAAACGAAAGCAACGAAAATGCTGAGAAAAAAGACAATAAATAGTACATGGATATTCTGTATACGCTTAACTGACATATTCTCAAAAACTAAAACCCACATATTGAAGAAAAATGCTTTACTTGACGAAAGGCCGGAAGGATATTTGCACAAGATCTCTATATGTCTACTTTCCGCATCGGGAACAGATGGAAAATACTGAGAAAATGCGTTGATGAATATGTAAATGAAAGCGTTAAAATCAAATAAAATAATGAGCATTTAAAACAGGAGACTTCACAAAACTGTGAAGTCTCCTGTTTTAATTCTACTTTCTTACAAAATTGCGAAACTGTATTGATTTATTTATAGAGGCAAGTTATAATATAGCTATTATAACTTACGAGGTGAGTACAGTGATTATATCTTATAACAAGTTATGGAAGCTCTTGATTGATAAAAAAATGAGCAAAGCAGATTTAAGAAAACAGGCTGATATTGCTCCTAATACCATGACAAAGCTTCGCCGTGATGAACCTGTTGCTATGACAATTCTGATTAAAATAGCAGAATGTCTTGACTGTGATATAAGCGATATGTGTGAATTTATCAGAGAGGAAAAATAATATGGATTTTGAAAGAATACAAGCAAAAAAAATTAAATATGAGCATAACAAATCCAAGATAAGCTCCGTTACTCTTTCGTCTTATGAAAAAGATTTTGAGCTTAAATTTACACATAACTCTACTGCTATTGAGGGGAACACTCTGACGCTTATGGAAACAAAGGTGGTCTTGGAGGACGGTGTTTCTATCGGTGGTAAGGAGCTTAGAGAAATATATGAGATTGTAAACCACAAAAAGGCTTATGATTATGTAAAAAAATGTATTTCTGAAAACAAACCTCTGACTGAAAATATTGTTAAGGATTTACACGCAACACTAACTGAAAATATTATCGTGGGTGACATATACAGAAATCAAGAAGTAAGAATCAGTGGAGCGGGCTTTACCCCTCCTGCCGGAAATGAAATGTATATGCAGATTAAAGGCTTTTATGAGGAACTGAAAAATAAATCTGACCTAAATCCCGCAGAGCGTGCTGCATGGACTCATGCCGAATTCGTACGTATTCATCCGTTTATAGATGGTAACGGCAGGACAAGCAGGCTGCTTATGAATTACCAGCTACTTTCAGCCGGATTTTTGCCTGTATCTATCGCTAAAGAAAACAGACTTAATTACTATAACGCTTTGGAAGAATATGCAGTCAATGGCAGTTTACAACCCTTTGCTGATTTGGTAGCCGAACTTGAAGAACAGCAGTTGGATGAGTATTTGAGGTTGATATAGGCTACTACGCGTAATAGCAATTACACGTAGTTAAATTATAAAGCTAGTTTATCTAAATAATGAATTATTACAAACAAGGCACTGTTACCATTACGGAACAATGCCTTGTCTTTTCTATCATTTTATCATTCCAAAATGCCTAAGAGCATCTGTGTAATAGCAGTCTCCTTTTCAGGAGGGCATTCAGGGACAGTTGGATTTTCGGATTTCGGGAGGTTATAATTTTTGACAACCTCCAATCCGAGCTTGCGTTTTATCTGAGAAATATACAGGCTTGACACCTTCGATTTCAACACATAATCCTTGATTTCCTCATAGGTTGCCTTACTTTCGGAGGAGGTAATATCAAGCTCTTCAAGCGTTAAGTCGATTCATATTTTATCGTCCGGGACAGAAGCACATCGACTCATCAAAAAAATCACCACTTATGCACTTCAAATAGTATGTATATCCTTTTACTGTATTTGGTGCATATTTTTCACCATCAGATTTTTTATGTTTGACATCCAGGCTATGAAATGGTTTTCAACCTTCTCCGCATCATGAGCTTCTTCTTGGTTGTAAAATATACTAAGAAATTCAATGTATTTATTAAGTCTTGATTTGTAATCTCTTGTGCAATCATAAAACGACTTGTATTTATCATTACTATCAGACTCAATAGGAATGCTGTGTAGAGGATTACTTTTTGAGTTTTGGTCAGCAGTTGAGTATGTGAGTCGCTTTAATAGTTGGATGCATTTATCATTTTTATAGTGTTCGTCAATATCGTCCTCATACTTTTCTATTCTTTGTAACAAATGTTTGAAATGACGATATTTTATTATCAATCAACCATTTTTTAAACTCATTAAGCATCATAGTTAAATCCTCCTATTTTGAAAACCCCTCGTCTTTAGCTCGTTCCAAAATTTCCATAAGAACAACAGCTTGCTTTTCGCTTGGGATTTTTCCGCTATCCATACCTACAGCGCACTGCATAATTCCCATTTCTTTTGGGTTAAGCAACTTATGAGAAAGCATAAACCCACCTACTTCTTTCCAAAATGCAGAACCTTTGTTGATTACTTCCGCTTGCACTTCTATGCCATTTACTAATTTACGGTCTTTTTTACTACTTCTTACGCTTTCATTGACATCGTCCATATAGATTAAACAAGACTTAATGTCAATCGATAAATCAAACTGTGTTTTTTTACAGCCATCCCAACAAGATTCACGCTTACACCATTCTGTAACATTCATCACAGGCCTTGCATCATCGGTTATATAATCAAAAATATGTTTTGCTATTAAAAGCATCTGCTTTTCAAACTCAGGTGATAGGCTTTGTTTTGCCCAAATTTCACCTAAATCAAGAGTCATATTTGGAAATTGTTTCTCGATTTTACAATGCAAAAACGACATTGAATATACAATAACATTTGCTCTATACCCACTTTCGTACCAGCTCTGCTTTGGTATGGCTTTTTCAAGTGTTCTATAGATTATGAGTAGTGATACGATATTTTTATAATATAAGTCGTTAAATACATCGGAATTCTTCTCCCACTCAGCAACAATAATCTCAGCCCATTTTTTAAAACTCTTTTGTGCGCCTGCACTAGCAATATGAGGAAACTGACGCCACGAATTTTCAAGTTTAGCAAGAGTTGTTTTGTCAAATAGTTGTTGTTTAGGATTAACAAGCATAAACTGTTTTTTCTGTGATTGTGTCATCTTACTTTGCTCGTTCTCGTATTGTCCTCTTGCACGTTCGTAAAACCAGTGTGTTTCATATTGAACACCCAGTGCCGCAGGAGCATATAACCGGCGAGAAGTCTGTTGCATTCTGATATTAAACTCGTGGTTTGAAAAGAAGTCTGCCTCACTAACCTTGTTTTGGCTGTTTGAGCAACGTGAAATGTTTGGAATAATCTCACTAGCTATTTCGCTATCGTTCACTACACTTAGCTTCATCTGAACAAATATGCCGTCAAGAGTAGCTTTATCTTTAAAGCGAGTATTAGATAGGGATGCTGTGGTTTGCCCACCGTTTACAATTTGCATGTCTTTAATATATACAATATAGGGTTGCCCATCTATTGTTTCAACAGCAATTTCGGAAGCAGTCGCCGCTATTCCGTTATTGTAGGCAAAAAACATATTGCGTTCATTTCCTAAAATAGTTTTGCGTATATTTTTGTTTACATTACCTCTTGCACTTAAAAAAGTACGTACATTACCCTCAAGCAAGCGGCTACCGTATAGGTCATAAATATCTGCCAAAAAAGTAGCAGGTAAAACACAAAGATAGCATTTACAAGATGCAATATTAACATCACTTGCCATCAAACAAGGTATACCATTTTTTATAATGCTTTTCAAATTAATTTCCACAGGTTCGTGTCCATCGCCAATCCCAAGCATTCTGTGAAGCCGAATTATATCCCACAAATGATATTCACATGGAATTTCACACACAGTATTGTCTTCAAATGTGCTTATTTTCTCACTCATTTCTTTATCGGTAATAATATAAAATTTGAGTTTTCGTATTTCAGATTTTAACGAGAACAGTTTATCTACAAGGTCGTATGTAGACGTACTAATTTCCACCTCGTTTTTGAGCTTGCCTTTAATGCTTTCCTCTGCAAACACACGTAGCCTACCAAAAAGTGTATTTGCATCGGTTTGTGTAAGTCTTGAAGATGTTTCATCTCCAGTGAAATCGGCAAGAATCATGGTCATAGATCCATCATAATCATCATAGGAATAGGCAT
>JAUZPX010000087.1 GCA_030705695.1 Bacillota bacterium | reverse complement strand
TAATCACAGTACTTTACGGTGTTTTTTAATTATCAGTTAATGAATTGTATTAAACAATCTCAATTGGGTTTACTCCACTAATTGACTTTGTAAAAGTTACATCTGGGAATTCTTTTGAAAGCCGATTTTTAAGCGGTTCAATTACAATGTCTTCTGTATTGAAATGCCCTGCGTCAATAAGTAGGATATTGTTTTCCGAAGCATAAAGAAATTCATGATATTTTGCCTCACCCGTAACAAGTGCGTCAAAATTCATTTCAACAGCCCTGTAAACAGAATCTCCGCCAGAACCGCTTGAAACAGCCACTGTTTTGATTTTTCTCGGTTCTCCTGAATAACGCAGTGCGGTGCAATTAAGAGACTGTTTTACTTTATTTAGAAAGTCTTCTGAATTAAGCGCCTCATCAAGTATGCCGTAAGCAATGAATTCACCGTCTAAAAAGCAAATGTTTTCAAGCTGTAATACTCTTGCAAGTTCGAAATTCACGCCGCCGTTTTGGGTCAGATCAAGGTTTGTGTGCGCCGAGAGTGAGGCAATGCCTGCTTTTATAAGCTGATAAGGAATATCCTGTTCATATAAACACGAAGTTGGAGAAAACAGCACAGGATGATGGCTTATAATTAATTGAGTACCTTGTTCTTTTGCTTCGGAGATCACATTTGAAGTGACATCCAAAGAGAGCAAAACACGGCTTACTTTTGTTTCGAAATTACCAATCTGAAATCCACAATTATCAAATTTGGCAGCTGTATTAAACGGTGCAAAAGAATCAATAAAATCGTAAATTTCTTTTATTGTCCGCATTCTGCTTTCACCTCGCTAATAATTTGTTGCAGTTTTGCCGCTTCGCTTTGTTTGTTTTCTTTAATCAGCCCGAAAGTGCGTTTTTGCAGTTGTTTAATTAACTTTTGTAAAAATTGTTTATCGGTTTCTTTTTCTTTTGGGCAAAGTTTCCCGATGTAAATATCGGATTTTGAAAAGCTCACCTTATTTTCTGAAAATTTTGCAAGCATAACAGTGTATATTTTTCCGTGATCAACAACAGCCTGTTCTTTTATAATTTCAAAAAAGTTGTTAAATAAAAACGACCGTAGAACCTCGGGTTTTGTCATCGGCTGCAAAATGAGATGCTTGGTTGCACCGATTTTCCATGGGCAATTTGAGATGATTTCGGCAATTAACTCGCCGCCCATACCTGCGATTACAATATCATCAGCTTCATTTTCTAAAATTGAATAAAGTCCGTCAGAAAGCCGAGTTTCAATATTATCTGCATGATATTTTTCAATAGTTTCTTTTGCTTTTTGTAAAGGGCCGATATTGATATCTGCCGCAATTGCGGAAGTGATTTGTCCCGTTATTTTAAGCCATACAGGCAAATAGGCGTGATCTGTGCCGATATCGGCCATACTCACGCCATCACGAATATATTCTGCACATAGATTAAGCCTTGGTGAAAGTGTAAACAAAGTTTTTTTGCTGCAAATTTCAATCATTTGTCGGCAAGGTGTGCATTAAGTTTCTCGATAAGTTCATCGGGATTGATTCCGTGTACTTGGCAAGCTTCTTCTACAGTTTCGCCACGGGAAGCGGGGCAGCCAAGGCAGTGCATTCCCATCTCAAGAAAATAAGGAGCCGTTGTGCTGTCCATATCAAGAATATCGCCGATAATTGTATCTTTTGTAATTGTAGCCATTTTTAATTCCTCCGAGAATATTTAATGATTTTATTATAAGCAGTTTTTCTGGGATATGCAAGAAAAATAAAATATGATATAAAATAAAAAAACGACCTGAAGAAATCTTCAGATCGTTTAGTGTCTAAGAATTATATTTGATGAAGACAAATATTATTCTTGTTCTTCCCTCATCTTTGCAAAGCACTCGCTGCAATATACTTCGCGGTCTTCACGTGGTTTAAAAGGAACTTTGGCGTCTTTGCCGCATGAAGCACAAGTAGCAGTGAACATTTCACGGTCAGGCTTAGCAGCAGTCTTACGGGTGTCACGGCAAGCTTTACATCTCTGTGGTTCATTTACGAAACCTTTTGAAGCGTAAAATTCTTGCTCGCCAGCGGTGAAAATGAATTCAGCGCCGCATTCTTTGCAGATGAGAGTTTTGTCTTCGTACATTTGATTACCTCGCTTTTGGCTAATAAAAATTTTTTATCCCGGGACGGACTTGCACCATCTCCTTTGAATTTCAACGCTCTGCTTTAAGCTACGCGGGACATAATATATAAAGTATTAAAATACTTTAATTTTAATTTTTTAATTTTTTTCGAATTCGCTGTAACGCATTATCTACGGATTTTTCTGAAACAGCAAGCTTTTTTGCAATTTCACTGTAACTTAATCCTGAAAGATAGTCGGAAAAAACCTTGCTTTCCATAACAGAAAAAGTTTTCTTGACTCTTTGCAATAAATCTTCTGTTGCTTCATTGATGAGTATTTTTTCCATTGGGTCTGAAGAAAGATCAATGGTATCAATTACAATGGAATCATTTAACGATAAGGAGCGGTTTAAGGGAATATGCTTTTGGCGTTGTGCTCCTCGGCAAACTGTTAAAAGTCTTCGTTCAATGCAAACGGCAGCATAAGTTGAAAATTTTGTGGGGCTATTTGGGTCATAACTTTTAGCAGCGGATAAAAGTCCCATTAAACCTTCTTGCATAAGATCATCTGATTCAAAACCTTCAACATGAAAATCGGAAGTTTTTTTTCGAATCAAATAAATATAACGGGCAGTAAGTTCATTAAAAGCTACATTATCGCCGCTTTTTATGAGAGTTGTCAAAGCAGAATCAGAACATGACTTGTATCGGCTGTCTGATTGAGCGCTTTGCACCATACCACCTCATCATGTATTGAGTCTTAGTAAGGTCATAATACAACAACAGAATGAAAAAGTCAATAAAATTTTATGATTAGACTAAAAATTAGTTTAAGTTTCATTAATTTTTGTAAAAAATTAGGTTAAATTGTTGAAAATTATTACATTATGATGTTTAATATTATCATTAATAATTTTGGATGGTGGCAAAATGGTTGTTCATATTAACAGTGTAGGGCTTTTTGGATTGGATGCATTTATGGTGCAGGCAGAAGCAGATCTGTCTCCCGGGCTTCCTGCATTTGATATTGTAGGACTTCCTGACGCTGCCGTTAAGGAATCACGCGACAGAGTACGCTCAGCAATGCGAAACTGCGGATTTGAATTCCCAGGAGGACGTATCACCATTAATCTGGCACCAGCTGATATTCGCAAACAAGGACCTTTATACGATCTTCCGATTTTAATTGCATTGCTTTCAGCTACGGAGCAAATTTCAACGGATCTCAGTGATTCGGTTTTTATCGGCGAAGTTTCTTTAAGCGGCGAAGTAAGACGCATTAACGGCGTATTGCCGATGGCAATTCTTGCCCAAAGCATGGGATATAAAAATATTTTTGTTCCTCAACAAAATGGCAGCGAAGCCGCTGTTGTGGAAGGCATCAATGTTTTTGCTGTAAAAGACATTGAAAGTTTGTATATGCATCTAACAGGTCAAAGACAAATTGTCTCTGCAAAAAACGATTCAAAGTCAAAAGAAGACTATTTTCAGCTTCATGACTTTTCGCAGGTTCGTGGGCAGTTTGAAGCAAAACGTGCATTGGAAATAGCAGCGGCTGGCGGGCATAATATATTATTGATTGGTCCTCCCGGGGCTGGTAAAAGTATGCTTGCAAAACGAGTGCCGTCAATTTTGCCAGACATGACGTTTCAAGAGACGATCGAAACCACAAAAATACATTCGGTTGCAGGATGCTTGCCGACAGGCGAATCTCTTATAACCGAGCGTCCGTTTCGTGCACCGCATCATACGGTATCACCGGCAGGACTTTCTGGAGGAGGAACGATTCCTCGGCCTGGTGAAATTTCTCTTGCACATAACGGAGTTTTGTTTCTTGATGAATTGCCTGAATTTTCCCGTTCAGCCATGGAAGTTCTACGTCAGCCGATTGAGGACGGAACTGTTACAATTTCCAGAGCATCGGGTACGTTAAGCTATCCGTGCTCGGTTATGCTTATTGCTGCTATGAACCCATGTCCGTGTGGTTTTTTTAATCATCCCGTTCGTAAGTGTACTTGCAGCGATATGGCAGTGGACCGCTATTTAAATAGGGTTTCGGGACCTTTGCTTGATCGTTTGGATATCCATGTGGAAGTACCGCCAGTAGATTTTGACGAGCTTTCCGCAGGTGTGAGCGCTGAACCTTCAAGTGCGATACGTGAACGTGTTAACAGAGCAAGAAAAATTCAAACTGAAAGATTACAAGGAACGAATATTCCTTGTAATGCACGTTTATTACCCAATAATCTTACGAAAATTTGTGTTCTGGAGCCAAATGCCAACAGCCTATTAAAATCCGCCTTTGAAAAAATGGGATTATCTGCCAGAGCGTATGATCGCATATTAAAAGTAGCCCGAACAATTGCGGATTTAGATGAAAGTGAAACTATAAAAGCGTCTCATATAGCAGAAGCTGTGCAATATCGAAGTCTTGACAGAAAATACTGGGGAAAACATCAATAAAATTATTTGAAAAAAATTACATATTTATTATGTAAAATAGAGTTGACAATAATTGGGGTTTGTATTATCATTTTGTAGGTAATATATTTTGTATATTATTATAAAGAACAAGCTTTCAGATTGTTAAGAATCAATAAAAAGTTAAAGTATGACAACCACTTGTTTTGCTGTATATTTTAGCGAACATGATTAAAAATACAAATATGAATTAAATTAAAATTCTCAGAATTAATTGAGTATTGGAGTGACCTACTTGGATAAATATGTTATCAACGGTGGGAAAAGCTTAGTGGGCGAAGTCAATATCAGCGGTGCTAAAAATGCTGCGGTTGCCATCATTCCGGCAACGATTTTGGCTGACGGTCCTTGCAGAATCGAAAATATACCGCTGATCAGTGATGTTTCATTAATTGCAAAGATAATGCAAGATATGGGAGCCAATGTTAAGCGTATCAATAAAATGACACTGGAAATCGATGCCACAAAAATTAAAGAACCTGTGGCAATCTCAGAACAAATAAGAGAAATGCGAGCCTCATATTATTTACTTGGTGCTTTGGTCGGAAAATTCGGATGTGCCAAAGTAGCAATGCCTGGAGGTTGTGATTTCGGTGTCCGTCCGATTGAACAACACTTAAAAGGCTTTCAAGTTTTGGGAGTTAAGCATGAGCTTGTCAATGGTGCGGTTATTGATGTTTCTGCCGAAGCTTTAACGGGCGGCAATGTTTACTTGGACGTTGTTTCTGTCGGTGCCACTATTAATATTATGCTTGCTGCTGTTAAAGCGCAAGGGTTAACGGTGATTGAAAACGCCGCTAAAGAACCGCATATTGTTGATTTGGCAAACTTTTTAAACTCTATGGGTGCAAATATTAAAGGTGCAGGAACTGATGTTATTAAAATAAGAGGTGTAGAGCATTTAAGCGGCACTACATATACGATTATACCCGATCAAATCGAGGCAGGTACGTATATGGCAGCCGCAGTAGCCACAAGGGGCGATGTTACGGTACGAAATGTAATCCCCAAGCATCTTGAATCAATTACAGCAAAAATAAGAGAAATAGGTGCTACTGTTGTAGAATATGATGAAGCGGTTCGAGTAAAAGTAGATGGAGAGCTTCATCGTTGCAATATTAAAACAATGCCTCACCCGGGATTTCCGACAGACATGCAACCGCAATTTGCCACACTGCTGTCCACAATAGCCGGTACAAGTATTATTAACGAAAGTGTTTGGGATAACCGTTTCCAATATATCAGCGAGCTTTGTCGTATGGGAGCTCATATTTCCGCTGATGGCCGTTTGGCGATTATTGAGGGTGTAAGCGACCTGACTGCCGCAAATATTCGTGCACACGATTTACGTGCTGGGGCAGCAATGATTATTGCAGGACTTTGTGCCAAAGGTATTACAGAAATCGATAATGTAGAATATATTGAACGAGGATACGAAGATATTATCGGAAAGTTGACTTCATTGGGTGCTGAAATCTGCAAAGAGAGAGTTATTGCTGAAGTTGAAACCGCTGATATTGCGTAAATAGCAAGTAACAATTGGGTGGAGTATTTCCGCCCTTTTTTCAATTTTAATGAAGTGTGGTGATTTTTTGGCACGGCTTTATCCGTTGTTCAGCGGAAGCAAAGGTAATTGCTATTACATATCGAGCAGTTCATCAGGCATATTAATCGATGCCGGTCGAAGTGCCAAACAAATCTCTGAGGCGCTTCATATGAACCAAATCGATATTAATTCTGTTCGTGCTATTTTTATAACACACGAACACAGCGACCATATTCGGGGATTAAATGTTTTTGCAGGTAAACATAAAATTCCTGTTTACTCTACAAAAGGTACACTTGAAGCAATGCATGAATATAGTTTTGTCGATGCCAGAGTAAGTTATACTGCCATGGACGATAAACCTGTGACTGTTGGCGAGGTGTCTGTAGATAAGTTCCGTACATCCCATGACAGCCGTGAAAGCTGTGGGTTTAAAATCAATATGCCTGACGGACGGAAGATCGCTTTCGCAACCGATCTAGGTCACATTTCTGATGAAGTGTTGACTTCCGCTTACGGATGTGATGTTGTGGTTATAGAATCAAACCATGATGTACGTATGCTTCAAAACGGTTCATATCCGTATCAGCTAAAGCGAAGGATTTTATCTGATTGCGGGCATTTATCTAACGAAGCGTGTGCAAGTATATTACCCAATCTTGTAAAAAACGGAACGACTCGTTTTTTGCTTGCTCATTTAAGCGCTGAAAATAATCTTCCGGAACTTGCAATACAGGCTGCGCTTATGTCACTGAAATCAAGTAAAATGCAAGTCGATATTGATTTCACGCTGAGTGTTGCTCCTGTACAAACAAAAGGAGATTTTATTGTTTTTTAAAAGATTCGGAGCAAAGTTATGATAACGGTCAATCTGATTTGTATAGGCAAATTAAAAGAAAAATTTTGGCGTGATGCCTGCGGCGAATATGCTAAGAGACTCACGCCTTTTTGTAAATTCAATATTATCGAAATTGATGAGGAACGCTTGCCCGATAATCCGTCACAAGCTCAAATTCAAGCAGGATTGCATGCAGAAGGAAGCCGAATACTTAGCAAAATCGGTAAAAATTCTTATGTTGTTGCTCTTTGCATTGAAGGCGAAGCAGTATCGTCAGAAAAGCTTTCAAAGCAGATTGAGGATATCTCTCTTTCAGGGAAAAGCAGCATTGATTTTATTATCGGCGGGTCATTCGGAATATCTGATAATGTTAAGGCGTCTGCCAATTATAGAATGTCAATGTCGAGGATGACTTTTCCTCATCAGCTAGCACGTGTTATGCTTTGTGAACAAATGCTGGGCCGTGATCCTAGTAAGTCATTGAGCTGTTCTTGTGAAAAGTTCAAAGAAGGAGATAATACAGCAACAATGAGAATTATTTCAAGTTCCATGGACCAGGTACAGCTTCTCAAAAATCATATT
>JAUZPX010000086.1 GCA_030705695.1 Bacillota bacterium | reverse complement strand
CTGTATTTACTAACAGCACAACGACTGCATCAACACAAGTTAATGCTGCAGTAACACTTAACTCAGCAGCTACAATTTCTGGTGGTACAACACCAACATATCAAACAACCTGCTCAAATCAAAACGTTACTATCGGAAGTGCAACAACTGCTTCACCTACAGTTACCGCAACTGCAGCAGGTACATACACAGTTGTTACAACTGCAACAAATCCTAATACAAACGAAACAGCAACAAAAACTTATACAGTTACTGTTACGGCAGTTGCAGTAACTATTACATTTAATGACAGCACAACTACAGCAACAGCACAACCCGGCGCAACGATAACACTTAATTCAGCAGCAACAATTTCTGATAATACAACACCAACATATCTTACAACCTGCTCTGATCCAAGTGTTACAATTGGAAGTGCAACAACTGATTCACCTACATTTACTTCTTCTGTAACAGGTACATACACAGTTGTTACAACTGCAACAAATCCAAATACAAACCAAACTGCAACAAAAACTTATACCGTTACTGTTTCAACAAGCGTAACATCAACTGTTACGGTAAAAGATACTATAACACCTGCATCAGGGTTGGTTGGCGATAATTTCCAAATCGTCACATACGTTAATAAGTTTGCAAATGCAGTTTCGGGAGTATCATATACATATGTTCTAACTGTAAAGGTTGATGGCACAGAATGCACATATGTAAATTCCAATAACATTACAACAGCACTTAAACAAACAATAACAGCACAATACACACCGACAACTCAAGGAACTAAAAATGTTTCAATAGCTGCAATAGCTTACACAGATTATGGTACGTCATCACAAGCTATAGCTGCAACCGGTTCAACAACTGCAACACTACAAGTAGCAAAGTATCCTGCATCATTTGCAGAAGATAACAGAATTTACGCACGTGCAGTTGCAGGTTCATCTGATATGGACTCATGGTCAGCTGCTGAAGACGCATCAATCAGCTATTCAAGCTCAGATACATCTGTAGTACCATCATTAGGTTCAACAAATGCATCTAATTTAAGAATTTTCTTACCAACAACAGCAAGTGCTACACAAGTTGAGGTTCTTAATACATATTCCTCATCTATTACTATTGGAACTACCGAGATTCAGGCAGGAAGAACCGCACCAATAAGTTACACTCCAGGAACAGCACAGAACCTTGTTATTGGTACAACAACACGTACTATTACTTTCTACAAATCAACAACAGAAGGCGCTCTTTATGTAAATGATGCATCAAGAACAGCCTCTCAAATGGTAACACAGCTTTATTCCGATAAGGTTACTGGAGCAATTTCAAGCATTACTGGCGGAGTTGCATCTGGTAGTACATCATCTTCTGTTGCAGTTAAAAGCATCAAGGGCAGAGGTAATACCACATGGACAAACACAGGTAAGAAATCATTTAATGTATCATATTCAAGCGCAGTAACAGTGGCAGGTCTTACAGGCACAAAATTCTCATTGCTTGCAAACTTCCAGGATCCGTCACTTGCACGTAACAGAATGATATTAGATTTAGCAGATCAGGCCGGAGTAAATTATTCATCCGACTCAAGATTTGTTGATTTATACCTGGATGGTCTTTACATGGGCTCATATTTGATGACACAAAAAGTTGAGATAGGTACTGGTAAAAATTACGTTGTAGGCGATGTCGATGCTCTTAACTATGATAATATTACAACAGCATCACAAGTACCGACAAACTTTAATTTCTTAATGGAAGTTGACTCAAATGCTTCAGATGCAGATGGAGATTTCTGGGTACAATCAGCTGTAACTGCTAACAAACTTACAATTCATGCCCCAGAGTATCTTGCAAGCAGCTTAGGTACAAGCTATCATGACGATGTTGCAACAGCAATTAAAAATAATGTTCGCGATAAGTTTGATGCAATGTATACAGCACTAGCTACTAACGCATCTAATCTTTCAGATTATATAGATGTTGATTCCTTTACACGCTACTATCTTGCAAACGAATTGGTTAAAAACTATGATATCGGAGTAACCAGTACATACTTTGTTTATAAACAAGATGCAAGCGGTAATTGGAAATTCTTTGCATCTCCTATGTGGGATTACGACAATGCAATGGGCAACTGTGCTGGCGATGGCGCATCATACCAGAGCTATGAAAATGATTGGACAAGCACAAAATCTTATCCGTCTAACCAAAATATTATGAGCAAAGTAGCAGTTAATACAACTATTCAGGCTGCTGCTCCAGAAATATGGTTTGACTACTTCTGTCCAGCAATAAGCAACCTTTCTTCAACATCTTCAACATATAGCTCATCTGTTCATCTGCAATCAACAAATTATTATATTACATCACTTTCTGATTCCTTTACAAATAACTACAGAAAATGGTCACTGTTAAATAATAACGGATGGGTTACAGCCCATAGCTCTTTAACAAAAGCAACATTTAATAATTCTACAGATACATACACAGTAGATTCAACCCCAACAACCTACAATATTAATACAGCTGCAGGTCAAATTAATTATGCTGTTGACTGGCTGACAAGCCGCGCTGCATGGATGAGCCAAAAGTATTATATAATAGGCACAGTTCCAGTATTTTCAAATGGAACTACAGCTTATAATACATATACAAACACTGCTCTTACACTAAATTCTACAGCTGCTGTTAGCTCGGGAACAATTTCATACAATACTTCTTGTAGTGATTCAAATGTCACAATAACAGGTGCAACAAATGCTCAGCCTGTATTTACGGCATCTGCAACAGGAAGCTACACTGTTACAACAACAGCAACTAATACAAGTACTAGCGAGGTTAATACAAAAACATATACCATCACTGTTTCAACACAGCCTACATATGCAAATTATTATCTTACAGGACCGGGTGCTGGCCAATCATGGGGTACTTGGACACAAATGAGTTTATCAAGTGATGGCACATATGCATATGCACAAATTTCAGCTGGCACAGAATTTAAAATATCTAATACCGCTTCGTATGATAATTACACAGGATTATCAATAGACTCCACGTTAAATCAGGGTGCAACATTAACGGGTAGCTTAGCAAGCGGTGCGGGTACAAACCTTTCTGCCGCAGTTTCTAGCGGATACACAACTCCATTGTATATTTGTGTAGATGTATCTACAGGAAAAGTCTATGTTAAGGCAACAGCTCAGTAATTAGAGTTCAGTTTCTAACATTCAAAACCACCAGTTTTACTGGTGGTTTTGATTTTAGCTATTTCAATAGTTAGGGAAACCTAAAAAAGTAAAATAAACAAGTGATGGTTTTGAATGAAGAGATACAAAAAGCTGATAGCATAGCTATCAGCTTAATATACATAATTCAATTAGATTCTAATTAGAGGTGTAGAAGTATGAAGAAAAATTCAATGTTAATAATAACGCTGCCAACTTTGGTAATAGCACTAGTAGTTAGTGTAATCATATTATTTTTAAATACTAACAAATATGTCCCTATCAGTAAGATTGTTAGTGGTACAGATCAGGTTATATCAAGAGAATGCATAAAAATTGATATGACATATTCTGATTTATCTGGTGAGGGTAAAGGAAAACAAGTTACAAAAACTATTACAGATAAAACTAAAATAGAAGAAACAGTAAATTACCTTTCTAATACATTTTGTTGGAGAGATAATGAACTGTTGGCTGCGGGAGCAACAAATGTTACGGTTAAGTTCTATTTAAAAAATTATTCCGAACCAATAACTATAAATACACTTGGCGTTGGACAGATACGTGTAAATGATAAAGTTTATTCAACCAGTAATATGTTGGGAAGTTATTTTGCAAAATTAGTATATAAAACATAATTATTAAAATATCTAAAATATTGTTCTAAATTATAAGAGTATATTATCCAGATGATTTTCAAAATATCAATTCCTATTTTGCAATAATATATTCTACAACAACCCCTGCTTTAAGAGACATACTCTCTGATTTGCACACGGTATAAGCCAATGTCGGGGCCGTACACATACCAACGATAGCATATTGAACCCCGATTTACATACGGTTATTATAAAAAATAAAATTTAAAACTGATAATATTTAAGCGTTTATTTCTTCCAAAAGAGGGATGACATCAAGAAGCGAATCTACACGATTAAAAAGTATTTTTTTAATCTCTTCCGTTGGTTCAAGCATATCAGGTACCATAACAGGAATCATTCCTGCTAAATATACCGATTTTATCCCGTTAAACGAATCCTCAAGTCCTATACAGTATTCGCAGGGGATATCAAGCATTTCTGAAGCTTTTATGTAGATATCGGGAGCAGGTTTCCCGTTTTCTATAATGTCACCATAAACAAAAACGTCGAAATACTTATATACTCCGATTTTTTCAAGGATTTCAGCGGCTGTTTCCCTGCGTGTGGAAGTTGCAACGGCAAGCTTTAATTCGTTTGCTTTGGCGTAATCAAGGAGTTCAAAAAGCCCTTTTTTAATTACAGCGTCACCTGCATCAGCAAAATATTTCCAAAAGCGCCCTTGTGCGTAATCACGCAGTTTTATATAATCGAACTTATCGTCGTAATGAGCTTTATACACGGCAGATGTATCAACCGTGCGAAGCCCTATTGATTCTTTGAAAATGTCTAAGGTGAGTTCATAACCGTGCTCCTTAAACACTTGCTTATACAATTTATATATAATTGTTTCGGTATCGATCATCAACCCGTCCATATCGAAAATTAGGGCTTTTACTTTACGGCTCAATTAAGATTCTCCTTTAGATAAAATGCAACGTAAAAAATCAGCTAATAGCCTGTTCTATTTGCTAAAATTATATTATATTTATTGCTCCTTTGCAAACATTTCTTTTTTTGCTCCGCACATTGGGCAAACGTAATCTATGGGCAAATCCTTAAAATCAGTTCCCATTGGAACACCACCTTCACCGTCACCTCTTTTAGGTTCATAAACCCAATTGCAATTGTTGCAAACAAAGTTATCCATGTTATCTATCCTTTCTGATTATAATACTAGCGTACCAGTGTCTGATTGCAGCAAAATAAACATTTGCTCTTCTTGACCTGTTTGAGTATCTACATAATCAAGAATTTTATCGCCTGTTGTTTTGCTTTCACATAGAAATTCATAACAGTATGCTTCATTTCCGCCAACCGTCGGAATTATTGACATATCTTGTTTCTTGATTACAAGGTCGCTGCTAAGAATTTTAGAAGCATCCGATATACTAAGCTTTACTTTAGGAATGTTACGAGCCGTATGATTCATAACATATGCCGTAGCATCATATGAAATCACGTCCCCGTTATCCAAAGATACTCCGACTTTAATTAAGTCGTGATAGCATAGGACGTTATTTTGTTTATAAACAAAATTAAAGTTACAGATATTATCTGACGTAGAGTAATAGTTTTCTGTCATACTATTCATGTGGTTTTTATTTAAAAATTGATCTGCTTTTTTGCTTGCATCGTTGCTTTTTAGTTTAGTTGACGTAATGTTTCTAGAGTTTCGATATTCAGCAACATAACCTCCGTATTTTGTTACGGAGATGTATAAATTATCACCGCTGAAAGTATATTCAGGCAGATTGCCGTTTAGATAATTATCGGAAGTAAATACGCTTTCGCTTTTATCAAGAAAAGCAGCGGCAATTTTCTTTGCCTCGGCTTTTGTAACTGCATTACCGCTAAGTTTTTGCTTTTGCGTAAGCATATTGTCAGCAAACGGACCATCATACAACATTGTTGGGAATTTTGAAAATTCGTTGTTTGTAATGCTAAAGCTGCTGTCAAGTGCAAAAGCGTTTGTTTGTTTTGATAAGCTTGCCAAATTACCCTGAAGGCTAATTTTCTGTGCCATTTTTTCGGTTCCATCGGAATATATGGATGATAGATCATCCAAATTCGAAGCCAGCATATCGCTGTAATTATAAAACACTTTTAAATTTGCATGGTCTTTATCGGTTAGCTTGTGGTTTACAGTAAGCTCACGAATCATATATCCTGCAAAATCATTGATTTGCGCAAAGTATTTCTGCAAACCTGAAATATCGTTTTCAGAAACGGGCAGCTGTGAAAGAGATGCTTTTGCTTCTTGGCTTTCGGTCATCAGGTCGGAGGCTATATTTATTTGTTGAGTCTCAGTATTGGCGTAAAGACTTTTTGTAAGCGTTGCTTTCAGGTTATCCATATAACCCGAAAGATCGCATAATGCCCGCTGATAGCTATATTCAATTGTATCCTGATATCGGGAAACAAGGCAGTATCCGCTTATGGTTGAGCCTAACAGGATAAGAAGGATTGCTGATGCAAAACTTATTCCACGGATTATTGTCCTTTTTTTCATATTGATTCAAGCCTTTCGTCAATCTTTTTAAATAATTTTTCCGAATAATGAAAGAATATACAAAAAGAGGATATGCAAAATTGCATATCCTCTAAAAATTTAGAAATAGAATTAGATATTATGTTTCTCTAGGCTTTGAGATGTTCAGTTTTATAATTGTAAGCAGTATTAAAATAACGACTGCCGTAATTATTGATATAATATAATAGTCATTTAAAATTTTTAATAACCCACCGATTTGCGGAACAGAGAAGATTTTTTTACCAAATATAGAGAAGATTTTTACGCCAAATATATTTTCGCCTGGAATTGTAATATTGTTATTTTTAATGTTATCGCCTTTTGTTATGTATCCGTTAAATTGTACATTTGTATTACTATAGCAAATGTAACAAATCCTGCGTATGAAATAATTATTTATATTTGATTCAGAAGAATATGCGATAATATCGCCGATTTTAATATCTGAAGCATCACACTTTTTTATAATTACCAATGAATTTTTGGCAAATCCGTCAGATGCCGAAGAAGCCATGGAATTATCGGGAGCATTCAAAAGGCGAATGCCGAAAACTTCAATTCCGCTGTCTCTGCTAACTACGCATAGGGCAGCAGTAACTATTATTAAAGCAAACACAAGAAAATAAAAGAAGCTGAAAATCCGTTTACCGGCTTTATGTACTTTATCGCTGTTTTTTCTGATTTTACGCTTTAAGGTTTCTTTGCTTTTCATTTCTGCATAGACTTCAGGGTCATCCTTTAGATATGGCAGGTTGTCAAGTGTTTTAAAATCTTCATTGTGCTCAAGTTCTGAAACGGATTTTATCGGCTCAACTTGAGCAAACTCAGAACTAGCAACTGTTTTTTGTGAATTTGTTGATACCATTGATTCTAAGGTGTGTTGAGCAGAATTGGTTGCGCTTTGCGTTTCTTTTTCATCAACAGGAGCACACTCTGCGGTAATTAAGAGCGGAATGCTTTGCAAAGCATTTTGAATTCCGTTGACTTTTGCTTCGCAAATTTTAACTTTCGACTCCAATTGATCGTTTTTCTGCTTTAAAATGTGAACTGCTTTTGCGAGTTTTTTTATTTTATCAGCAGTGTCATCTATTGTTATTTGATTTTGTTCCGAGTCTTGAAGATTTGTTGACATTTTATCTTCTCCTAACAATTCGAACTCAATCCTACAATCAAATTTATGCTACCACATATTGTTGCTAATAGCAACTGTTTATCTAAATATTTTGCTCTGAATAAAACACATTGTTTAGCTGAGGGTTATGTGTTATAATATCAAAAGATTTTAAAAGATAGGTGATATATTTTGCCATTTCCTCAGGATAAAATCAGAAATTTCAGTATAATAGCGCATATTGATCACGGCAAGTCTACTCTGGCAGACAGAATTTTAGAGCAGACAGAATCGGTTGCATTGCGTGATATGGAAGATCAGCTGCTTGACAGCATGGATCTTGAAAGAGAACG
>JAUZPX010000085.1 GCA_030705695.1 Bacillota bacterium | reverse complement strand
TAGCGCGGTACAAGAACTCTCGCACTGGCCAAATTATTCACCTCCAAACATGTTCCCGCAAAAAAACGCCTCTCCCAGTTTCCCTAGGAGAGGCATAAAACTACGTTATAAGCATTAAAATCGCTTGTTTTGTAGTTTCATTGCTTCTTCCTCGGCAGGCAGGGTAATCCCTTTACGCTTTTCTGCGCCTGCTGTCTTTAGAACAGCAAAAATATTTTATCATAATCTGTTTGTGTTTGTCAATACTTTTTTTATTAATGTTTTCCGTGCTTTTCTTTTCCTTGAATTTCAGGTACAGGTCGAACTTCATTATTAGGAAATTTCTGCTTTTGGTTGCTTTCTGTACCATGTGGTTCTTCAGGATTTGGTCGGCGCATACCTTTCTTTGCCATATTATAACTCCTTTTTTAATTAAATTCAAAGATATTATGATTTAATTTAAAAGGTTTATTCACTTCTTTATTCATTGTTAATTTCTTGCATAATCTGTTCGCCTGTATAGTTAATAGGAATATTCAGCCGTCTTACATTTGACAAATTTATTTTTTCAAATGTATCTACACCTAAATCCATTACTTGAATAGAAACACCGCTTTTCTTTAACGCTTGTACCATTTGTATGTTATAGTTTCCATACGGATAAGCATAAACCTCAATAGGATAAGCCCCGATTTTCTGATTAATTATAGAAAACGACTCCGCAGTATCAGATACAAATTGATTTATCGGCACTCCCAAATAATGCATGTGTTTCATGCTGTGGCTAAGAATATCTATATATCCGCTTTTTTTCATTTCATTTGCTTGTGGCCATGTAAAATATGTTCCGTCATCAGTAGTTTTACCTAACCAATCGGGTACAATAAAAGCGCCTGCATGAATATTCAGTTTTTTAATAATCGGAAACGCATAA
The DNA here is from genome assembly GCA_030705695.1 of Bacillota bacterium. Lineage (GTDB taxonomy): Bacteria > Bacillota > Clostridia > Oscillospirales > Acutalibacteraceae > JAUZPX01. The sequence goes on along the minus strand of JAUZPX010000085.1, from coordinate 7,008 downwards.
TTATATTGACCGATAAGACCGTCATCCAACGTGATTATCATTGGCTTTGCAGGCAGCTTGTCTCTTTTCTTCACAGCATTATAAAGCTGTAAAAAAGAAATCACATGATAGCCGTTGTTCAATAGCGTTGTCATATTTTCTTCAAACTGTGAAGGCGTACATGTATAATCAAGATTATACGAAGGTACTGTTGACGAATCTGTAACAAAATTATGATAAAGCAGTACGGGGATTTTTGTGTTTTTTCCAGTTCTATTCAAAAGTTGATTAATAGAATTAATAATAGCTCCCAATATTTCCCCCCTTAATATACTAGAATTTTGGATATTAATTCCAGTACATTATATGTCTATATTTGTCTTACTGCCAAAATAAAAATTTCATATATTATTATAAATCAATGAAAGGGGGCATAAAATTGATATTTGTACTCATGGTTGCAATAATTTATTCAATTGCATGTGGATTAATTAATTTTCCGTGGCTCAATGATTTAAGCGGCTTATTCGGTTATCAAATAGGTGTTTATATTATTGCTTTTCTTGCTATTGTTCCTGGATTCTTTTATGTGTTTAATTTGCTTAATATTTTGTTTCACAAAAACCCATTGCCAATCAAACCTGATATTTATCCTGATATAACAGTAATAATTCCTGCTTATAATGCAGAAAAGCAAGTGGAAGCATGTGTCAATTCTGTATTGGCATCAAAATATGATGGTCAAATTTTTATTATTTTCGTAAACGACGGTTCAACCGATTCAACCTATGATGTCATAGAAAACAAATTCAAAGACCGCATCACAATATTGAATCTTGAACACAAAGGCAAGTGTTTTGCATTAAATGAAGCATTAAAAAAAGTTTCAACGAAATATTTTATCACTGTCGACAGCGATACGATTATACTTCCGAATTCAATTCAAAATATTGTGGGAAAAATTTTAGAAGAACCTTATGCGGCAGTTGCAGGAACAATGTTGATTAAAAACAGTACAAGCTCATTTTTAACAAAAATTCAGGCTTGGGATTATTCTCTGGGTATTTTTTGCGTTAAATTAGTACAATCGTTTTTTAAATCAACGCTTGTTACTCAGGGTGCGTTCAGCATCTACAGAACAGATGTTGTACATGAATTGGGAGGTTGGCAAAATTGCATTGGCGAAGATATAGTTCTAACCTGGGGAATGTTGAAAAAAGGTTATCATACATCGTTCTCGCCTTATTCCATAGCCCTTACAACCGTGCCTGAGACGCTTAGCCATTTGGTTAAGCAGCGAAAGCGTTGGGCTCGAGGAATGATTGAAGCCTTCAAACGGAACAGAGGAATTTTATACGCACCGAATACGCCCGGAAATTCACGTATACTTCTCGTCTTCAATATATTCTTTCCTTTTGTGGACCTTGCTCTGACAATATTTTTGAATTTTGGATTTATACTTTTGTTGTTTGGTAATTATTTGATTGTCGGCCCATTATTTCTTTGTTTAATTCCGCTAACATTACTCATGAACGCTCTACTCAATTGGAAATTTAAAAGAGCTATGATGCTTGCAGGCCATCGCTACGCAATAAGACATTTAAATGCTTTTATAATATATATCTTATTCTTTCAGCTTATTCTGGCTCCGTTTTGTTTTATCGGATGCATTCAAGAATTTTTGTATTATAAAAAAACATGGTAAATAAAAAAACCCATACCAAAATGGTACAGGTTTTCAAATCAATTAAAATCAAACTGGTTGTTGTGCAATAAATTTGCTTGGATTAATACGAACGCTAGGACCCATTGTTGCAGTTACTGCACAAGATTTAATATATTGTCCTTTTGCCGCAGCCGGCTTAGCTTTTACAATAGCGCCAAGCAGCGTGTCGAAGTTATCCTGCAATTTCTCTGCGCCGAAAGAAGCTTTTCCTATCGGGCAGTGAATAATGTTTGTTTTATCAAGACGATACTCTATTTTACCTGCTTTTGCTTCTTTGATTGCCTTAGCAATATCTGGAGTAACTGTTCCAGCTTTTGGGTTAGGCATCAAACCACGAGGACCAAGCACTTTACCGAGACGTCCAACTAATCCCATCATATCTGGGGTTGTGATAAGAACGTCGAAATCCATCCAACCTTCGTTCTGGATTTTGGCTGCCATATCTTCGCCGCCGACAAAGTCAGCACCAGCTTCTTTGGCAAGAGCTTCGTTTTCGCCTTTGCACATTGCAAGAACTCTTACATTTTTACCTGTTCCGTGAGGAAGAACGATAGCGCCTCTAACCTGTTGGTCAGCATGGCGGCTGTCAACGCCCAATTTCACGTGAACTTCAATGGTTTCGTCAAACTTAGCAGTTGCTGTCTTGACGCATGTTTCAAGAGCTTCTGTTGTATCATAAAGTTTTGTTTTATCGATAAGCTTCAAGCCATCGACATATTTTTTACCGTGTTTCACTATGTTTCCTCCCTAAATGAGTGGTAGTATCGGATTTTTTCCTCCCACCCGGGTTCATAATCTTAATCGACAACTTCAATGCCCATACTGCGAGCTGTTCCTGCGATCATACTCATAGCAGTATCGATGTTGGCAGCATTCAAGTCCGGCATTTTTGTTTCAGCGATTTTTCTGACCTGATCACGGGTAATTTTTGCAACCTTTGTCTTATTAGGCACGCCTGAACCGCTTTCGATTCCGCAAGCCTTTTTAATCAGAACGGCAGCAGGCGGTGTCTTTGTAATAAATGTGAAAGATCTATCCGCATATACTGTAATAACGACAGGAATAATCAAGCCGATATCGTTCTTTGTGCGCTCATTAAACTCTTTTGTAAAAGCCATAATGTTTACACCGTGCTGACCTAATGCAGGTCCAACAGGTGGCGCAGGGGTTGCTTTGCCGGCCGGTATCTGAAGCTTTATAAAGCCTTCAACCTTTTGAGCCATTTTTCTTTGCACCTCCAAAATTCGTGGTAGATTGCGAAACGCACCTTTGGGCGTTTCTCCCACGAGGGAAAAATCCCTCATTCTATTTCGAGCAAGCTAACGCTTACTAAAATATACGTATTATTCGAATGTTTCCGCCTGATTGAGTTCAAGCTCTACAGGCGTTTCGCGTCCAAACATAGAAACAGTTACACGGACGCAGTTGTTTGGAATATCGATTTCCTCTACGACACCGACAAAATCCTCAAGAGGACCGTCGATAACACGTACGGAATCTCCGACCTTATACATAACCTCAACCGTTTTTGTTTCAACACCCATTCGTGCCACTTCGGTATCAGTTAGCGGAACCGGTTTTGATGACGGTCCGACAAAACCGGTACAGCCGCGAATGTTGCGAACTGCATACCAGCTTTCGTCTGTATAAATCATTTTCACAAAAACATAACCTGGGAAAATCTTACGTTCAACCTCACGGTTTTTGTCTTCATGAATCTCGGTTACGATTTCTGTGGGAACTTTTACATCCAAAATTAAGTCTTGCAAATTCCTGTTCTCGACCGTTTTTAGAATGTTCGAAGCAACTTTGTTCTCATACCCAGAATAAGTATGAATTACATACCATTTTGCTTCTTCAGACATAGTTATTCATTCCTTTCAAAGGCGATTACGATGTACCCGTGTTCATAACGAGGTTCAATAAAGCGTAAAGACCTCTGTCAAGACCGAAAACAAAAAGCCCGATAATGACGATTACAGTAATTACAACGCCCATGTTTTTGAACGTCTGTCTCGGTGTAGGCCAAACGATTTTTTTGACTTCACTCTTACATCCACGGAAGAACTTAGCAATATTTTGGAATACATTTGGTTTTTTCTCGGCAATTTTATCTGCCATTCCCTATTCCTCCGTTTCTTACTTAGTCTCTTTATGAACAGTATGTTTCTTGCAGAATCTGCAATATTTGTTCATTTCAAGCCTGTCAGGATCATTCTTCTTGTTTTTCATTGAATTGTAATTGCGTTGTTTGCACTCTGTGCAAGCAAGTGTAATTTTGACTCTCATAATGTCGGCACCTCCCGAATTTGCGGAAATATTATTAGCCTCCCTCATGCCAAGAACAGTAATTCACGGCACTTTAAAAAGGGCACAAAAAAAGAAACCCCTTTTTCGAGGTATTAATAATATACCACAACAAGGTTTCTTCGTCAAGCATTTTTTATTTTTGATGTAAATATATTTATTCGGAAGATATCAGTTCTCGGCTTCGATATTTTCTTTTTGCTTGGGCAAATAATTACTTTTCATATTTCCCCAGTCCTTTTGCAGAAAGAGCCAAGTTATAAAAGGATGAATTGCAGCTATGGTATAAAAAAGAAAGTTATCCCAAACAATAAATCCGGCAATCGCAACAACTGAAGAAAAAATCCCTACAAAATAGAACCCAATCTTCATTCCGCTAAGGACAAACAAATATCCCATAATAGTACCTGTTACGCCTATAAGAAGAAATATCCAAAACATCGTAAAATTGTTTATAATTGATGTTGTGAAAAGTGCTTTAAATACGTAAAACAACATAATAACGCCAAAAACAAGACATATCATGCTCCAGATTTGCGAACCAATAGATATATTTGCAAGCGTTAAAAATCCCTTTTTTTCTTTGCCTTGTGTGGTCGTTTCTTTTTTATCCTGCATATATTAAGACCTCTCAGTCTTTCTAAAAATTTATAAAAATCATTTTGTTTGCTGCATGCCAGAAAGTCTTTCAGTTAATGAAGGTTTATTTGCTTTCTTTTTTTCAGGCTTTATTTTTTTACCTTTATAACGTTTTGCGGCAATCCACGCTTTTTTAAGATCATCGCTCATTTTTTCCTTGAGTTTTTCTTCATTCTCACTATCAATAGAATTCAGAATAACAGCTGTAATAATAGAACGTGTATCCATATCTCCGCCAGAATACATATTGCTTAAAATATCGGCGATGCGGTGAATATCGCTTTTATTTCCTCTTATAAACGATTCCTGGATTTTAGGAAGTACTTTCTCACGGCAGAATGTCACTGAACGAAATGCATCGTAATTATTCTGCTCATAATTAATTTCTTCCTTTAAGTCAGGAAAAACATTCATAAGGCGTTTATACATAAAAATAGGGTCGACGTTTCCGTCTTCATCTTTTTTCTTTTTCTTCTGGACAGCTTTTACAACCTTTTTACTCTCGGGAACAGCAATTACATCTGCAAAATCGTTACCGATGCTTTCTGCTTCACGGCGTTCGTCAACTGCAGGGTCAAACATCCATGTGGCAAGTGTTTTCCATTCGTTATCCGGGCCGTCTTCTGTCATATCGCAGTTACGCAATACCATATGCTTCTTGTCTATATAATAAACAACGGAATAAGCCGTGTCTGTACCTGTATACAACATTGCTATCTCGTCGTTATTCGAACTTTTCACATTTACCCGTGAAAAGCCTTGTTTTTCTAATTCATCGCCGACTTTTGCGTTAACTATACCAAAAGCTTCTTTTGATTCCAAAACAATCATCCCTTATTTCATGAGTATTCACCATGCTGTTTTGATTATACTGTTTGAGTGAATCGGTGTCAAGTTGATTGATTTTTTATTTTTTAATTGTTAAAGAAGTATTTTTATGTTACTATATATTAGCATAAGTATTTTCTGGAGGTTTTTGCATGGCAAATCAGCCAATCGGTGTATTTGATTCAGGATTAGGCGGTCTTACAGCCGTTAAAGAGCTTTTAAATGTCCTCCCTAATGAGGATATTACATATTTCGGCGATACAAGCCGTGTTCCTTACGGAACCAGAAGTAAAGAAACAATTGTAAAATACGCTATGCAGGATATAAATTTCTTATTAAAAAACAATGTAAAAATGGTTATTGCCGCATGCGGAACAGTCAGTTCCGTTGCCGTTGATGTCGGGAAAATAGTAAACGTTCCGTTTACTGGAGTAGTTAAGCCGACTTGCCTCTCTGCTGTTAAAGCTACAAAAAACGGAAAAATCGGCGTAATTGGTACATCCGCCACTATCAGAAGCAAATCATATCATAGAGAAATTCAAAGAATTGATGAAAAAATCGAAGTCATTGAACAAGACTGCCCTTTGTTTGTCCCTTTGGTAGAAAGCGGTTTTATTGAAAGGAACGATGAAATCGTCAAGCTCACCGTTTCACGCTATTTAAAAGAATTAAAAGACCGTCAGGTTGATACATTAATACTTGGTTGCACACATTATCCGATTTTAAAAGAAGCGATAAAAGATTTCATGGGAACAAACGTTACCCTTGTGGATTCTGGTCGGGAAACAGCATTATTTGCGGCTGATTTACTGGCAAATAACGGGCTTTTAAACGAAAGCAAAGAAGCCGGCACGTGCAAGTTCTTTGTCAGCGACCGCCCAGATGGCTTTGCAAGCGTAGCCGATATCTTTCTAAACGATAAAATAAGCCATAACGTGGAGCAAATAGATATTGAAAAATATTGAAAGGAAACCGCCATGCAGGAAAACTATCTGATTTCTATAAAAGGAACCCAGTTTTTCGAAAACAGTACCGATAAAACAGAAGTATTAACAGCAGGAAATTATATTCATAAAACCGATAATAAATTTATTACTTATTCTGAATATAACGAAGAAAAGCCAAGCAAAAGGCTAACTTCTGTAATAAAAGTTGAAGGCAACGACAAAGTTACCGTTATACGTGGCGGAGAAGTAAAATCCCGTTTAATACTGGAAAAGGGCAGGCGTCACCAATGCCACTATAACACTCCTTTCGGCGACCTAATGGTCGGTGTTTTTGCCGATAGCATAATTAACGAGTTAAACGACAACGGCGGCTGCTTAAAAGTAAGCTATTCTCTTGATTTTAATGCGGATTTTGCCTGCCGAAACGAAATAGAAATTCAAATCAATGAAAAAGGGGAACATTGAATGATCATTACGGATTTTTTGACGGATATTGTATCAAAGGCTTTTGAAACTTGCGGTTATGAAAAAGAGCTTGGCAGTTTTTCCGCCTCTAACCGCCCTGATCTTTGCCAATTTCAG
>JAUZPX010000084.1 GCA_030705695.1 Bacillota bacterium | reverse complement strand
ATTTAACACAATTTTATGAATTTTCGCAAAAAACGGGCATGTAGCATCTACACATTTAATGCCAAGAGAATTAATTTGTTCCGTAGTTTCCATTGGAACACCGTGCGAGCGAACAACAACCGTTGATCCTTGAGAAATTCCCGAAACATCAGAAACAGTTGTAACGCCTTTCTCTTTTAACTCATTGACCATTTGTACATTATGAATTATAGGACCCAACGTGCAAACGTTATCACCCTCATCAAGAAGTGAATAAACCAAATTTATTGCACGGTTAACCCCAAAACAAAAACCTGCGGTTTTAGCTAATCGGATTATTGGCAAAGAAATTTCCCCTATCGCTTATATTTAAAACTCATGCTCTTTACGCATTTGTAAAATTATACTCATTATTTTACGGCTTGCCTCACGAAATTCTTTTGGCGCACCTGTCAATATACCAAGTTCTGCTGGCGTTATCGGGTCTCCGTAAATTATTTTTGTTTTTCTGAACACTTTGGAAATATTGTTTTTTGGTGTTATGCAAACAGGAACAATTGGAGAATTCGTCTGATAAGCAAGCATAACTGCACCTGAATGAGGCTTTAAAAACTCACCGGTTTTGGAGCGATGACCCTCTAAAAAAACACCGAGAACATGGTCGTTATTAAGAAGTTCAGTTGCAGAATTTAGTGCTGTCTGGTCATTAGCCCCACGTGTTACAGAAAAAGCACCAAGTGCTTTTACAACAGATCTAACAATCGGAATTTTAAATAGCTCAACCTTAGCCATATAGTATATCTGACGTTTTTGCCCTATCGAAACTAAAATAGGGTCAAAATTCGACACATGATTCGAAGCAATAACAAACCGCCCTTCAAGCGGAATATTATTGCTATTATATAATTGATATCTGTACATTAGCTTTGCAAGCGGAGGCATCAGTATTCTTGCAACACGATAAAGCCATGAATTTTTATGACGCATACCGACCATATCTTTCTGCCGTATTATCGGCGCATTTGTTTTTATATTATTTTAATTTTTCAATATTTTCTTTCATAATTGAAAGAAGCTTCTGCACGGACTGCTCAAGAGTATTGCCCGTAGTTTCTACCATTATTGCATTTTCCGCAGGTTTTAGCGGAGCGGTTTCCCTATGCGAATCATTATAATCTCTTGTAATTATGTCTTGCAACACATCATCGTAATTCACTTGCATTCCCTTTTCGCAAAGTTCATCATAACGACGTTTTGCACGGTCTTCTGGTGAAGCAAAAAGAAAAATCTTAATTTGTGCGTTAGGCAAAACAACAGTTCCGATATCTCTGCCATCCATAATAACATTATTTGTCTTTGCAAGATTACGTTGCAAATCAAGAAGATATTCCCGGACTATTGGCAGCGCAGAAATTGCGGAAGCCATCATTGAAACTTCGGGAGTACGGATATAATCGGATACATCCTCGTCACTTAACATAACTCGCTGTTCACCTTTTTCATTAAATACAAGCCTAACAGAAATTGAATTTAAAAGTTCCGTTACCTTTTCAATTTCATCACACGAGATTTTCTTTTGCATTGCCGCATATCCAATAGCCCTGTATAGTGCACCTGTATCCACATAAATAAAATTAAGCTCCTTGGCGGAAAGTTTTGAAATCGTACTCTTACCCGCACCTGACGGCCCGTCAATAGCAATTGAAATCATAATATTTCTCCTTTTATTTACATTCTTGATGCTGAAATTCCTGCCAAATATCCTGTTGAAAATGCAATTTGCAGGTTGAATCCTCCAGTGTAAGCATCAACATCAATCAGTTCACCTGCAAAAAACAATCCATCTACAAGTTTTGATTCCATTGTCTTCGGATTAATTTCATTTACCGAAACGCCGCCAGATGTTATAATTGCCTCTTCAATTGGACGGAAATCCTGTATACTAACTGTAAAGTCTTTTAATATCTGTACAAGCTGTTGACGTTCTTGCTTTGTAATTTGATTGCATCTTGCCATTGGATCAATACCGCAGCGTTTAATAACAACAGGTACTAACTTATGCGGAAGCAGCTCATAAAGTGAATTCTTTATTTCTTTATTTATAAATTTAGCAAAATCACGCTGAATTCTTGCGTCAAGCTGTTCGATACTTAAAGCAGGTTTTAAATCTATGCTTACATTATAGCGATTCCCGCTCATCTCACGCATATGCGAACTTGCACTGAGAATCACAGGTCCGCTTATGCCAAAATGTGTGAACAGCATCTCACCGAAATCAGAATATATAACCTTATTTATTGTTGTGTCATTTACTTTAATTGATACATTTTTTAATGTTAAGCCTTGTAGCTCTTTGCAAAAAGAATCGCTTGATTCAAGCGGAACAAGCGATGCTTTAGGAGAAACTACCGTATGCCCTGCTTCTTTGGCAAAACGATAACCGTCACCTGTAGAGCCTGTAAGAGGATAAGACATTCCTCCTGTTGCAAGAATAACGGCATCTGCAAATATTGTCTTTCCGTTCTCTGTAACTATTCCTTTAATTATGTTATCTTCAACTAAAAGACTGTTGCAGTTTGCGTTTAAAAATCTACATCCGTTTTGTTTTACAAAGTTAAATAATGTATCAACAACATCAACGGCTTTGTCGGATTCTGGAAAAACACGATTACCTCGTTCAACTTTTAGTTTTAGGCCTAAATCATTAAAAAAAGAAATAGTATCACTTGATGAAAATGCATTTACAGCACTGTATAAAAACCGTCCATTTTTCGGTACGGACTCAATTAGCGTGTTTGTATCGCAATCATTTGTAATGTTACAGCGTCCTTTTCCAGTAATCATAAGTTTACGGCCGGGACGTTTGTTTTTATCTATAACAGTGACATCTGCCCCATTTTGTGCGGCAATGCCTGCTGCCATCATTCCCGCTGCACCGGCACCTACTACAATGACTTTATTAGTCTTCAACAATCTCTTTTACCTCGTTTGTTTTTGCATAAATATCATACTCGTCCCAAACTTCTTCAAGTTGAAGAAATGTTTCGGTTACATCATCTTTTTTTGCAAGTACAGTTGCGACAATCAGCGCATTAATCATGCTTAGGGGAGCAACAAGTGAATCGACAACAGAAGCCATATCACTGCGAGCAAGAAGTACATGATCACTCGGCTTAACAAGCGGAGAAACCATGCTGTCGGTTAAAGCAATAACCTGAGCACCACGGGATTTTGCAAACTCCATAGCATCGACAGCCATTTTTGAATAGCGAGGAAAGCTGATTCCAATAAAAACATCTTCTTTGCTTATTCTGAAAAGCTGTTCGTATGTTGTTGTTTTGCTTGTTGTATTTATAATTCTTACGTTACCGAAAATTAACTCAAAATAGTATCCCAAAAAGTTTGCAAGCGGAGATGTACTGCGTACGGCAAAAAGATAGATGTTTCTTGCTTCTACAATAGCCTTTACCGCATTATCAAAGTCTTTTCTTGATGTTTCTTCTAAGGTTCTTCGGATTTTATCGATATCCTGATTTAATACAACATCAAGAACACTTTCATCTCCAATGCGGTTCTTTGTCACTTCAATTCTTTGAACAGAAGTAAGCTTGTCCCTAATCATTTCCTGCATTGCTTTTTGCATTTTAGGATAACCGTCATAGCCGATTTCCGTTGCAAAACGCACCACAGTACTTTCACTTACGCCAACCGTAGCACCAAGCTTTGCGGCTGTCATAAAAGCGGATTTATCATAATGCTCTTCAATATATTTTGCAATTAATTTTTGCCCTTTGGAAAAATTAGACATGTTTGATTCAATTCTGCTTAAAAGATGAGTAATCATATATTTCATTCCTCATTCATTAGAATTATCACTTGTAATTTTAATATGAATTCTTGCAAAAATCAATAGAAAAGCAAAATATTTAAGTATTTTCTGCAAGATTATAAAAACAGATTGCATCATTAGCTTTTTATTGCTCAATCAGCTATTTTATGTTATTATTGTAGCATGAATTCAAGCAAAGGATGTTTTATATGATTGCCGTAATTGACTATGGTGCCGGAAATTTACACAGTGTTATGAATGCTTTGACGCATTTAGGTATAGATGCAATGATTACTAACGACAGTGCTACGCTCCAAACAGCCGACGGCGCAATTCTCCCAGGAGTCGGAGCATTTGGCGATGCAATGAAATATATGAATCAAAAAAACATGAAGGACGGCGTTCTTTCTTTTATAACAAGTGGAAAGCCTTTTTTGGGCATTTGCCTTGGACTTCAGCTCTTATTTGAAGGCAGTGAGGAGTCTCCATCTGCTGAAGGTCTAAATATTTTTAATGAAACTATTAAAAAGCTACAAAATAACGGGATTATAAAAATCCCTCATATCGGTTGGAACAGCATTGATTTTGATAATGATTGCCCTTTATTTAAAGATATTAATAGCGGTTCATATTTTTATTTTAATCATTCTTATTGTTATCAAAATATTGATGATAATATTGCAATGTCGACAACAGATTACGGGATTAAATTTGTTTCGTCATTACAACAGAATAATTTGTTTGCCGTACAATTCCACCCAGAAAAAAGCGGAGATATCGGAATGAAGCTGCTTCAAAATTTTGTAGATTTAACTCTCTGACAGAAAGGAATTAACATATGTACGCAAAAAGGATAATACCTTGCTTGGATGTAAAAAACGGTAGGGTTGTAAAAGGTACAAGTTTTGTTGATTTGCGTGACGCAGGCGACCCTGTTGAAGCAGCAATCGCATATAATGCTCAAGGAGCAGATGAGCTTGTTCTTCTTGATATTACGGCATCTTCCGATAACCGTAAAACCATTGTTGACATAGTCACGAACGTGGCGAAGAATATATTTATCCCCTTTACTGTTGGAGGCGGTGTTCGTAGCATTGATGATTTCACCGAGATTCTTCGTGCAGGCGCAGATAAGGTTTCAGTAAATTCCGCAGCTGTATTGCGTCCTGATATCATTAACGAAGCAGCTAAAAAATTTGGAAATCAATGTGTTGTTGCAGCTATTGATGCAAAAAGAAATGCTTCTGGCGGTTTTGAAGTTTACATTAACGGCGGACGAAAACCGATGGGCATTGATGTTGTTAAATGGGCTATTGAATGCGAAAAACGCGGTGCCGGAGAAATCCTTTTAACAAGCATGGACTGTGACGGGCAAAAAGACGGCTATGATTTAGAGCTTACACGGCAAGTTGCTGAAAATGTAGGCGTTCCTGTTATTGCATCGGGAGGTGCAGGAAACCTCGAACATTTTTATGAAGCATTAACAGAAGGAAAAGCCGAGGCAGTTTTAGCTGCATCCCTCTTTCATTTCGGAGAAATACCGATTCCAGAATTGAAAAAATATTTATCTGAAAAAGGAATATGCATTCGCAAATAATTAAAGGCCGGATATACCGGCCCTTTTTTTATTGAGTTCTTATAGTTAATTAACTCGAAAATCGTACAGCCTTAGCGGTCAATTTCCTCGCTGCGCTATGTTGTCCTCGTCGGAATCCGACAGGATTCCATCCTCATCCGCCTTGCGCATCAAAAAATTGCCTCGCAAATCCAAGTCCACTTTTCAAGCTAATTAACTATTTATTATCTTTATCAAAGGCTTTGATATTGCTCCAAGAACGAAACAAAGAAGAAAATCTTTAATTATAAACGGTAAAACCGCAACTTCAAAAATTGCAAAAACACTCATGCTCTTCCCAAGATAAAAATTCAATATGAAATACATATATATACAACCTATTAAATAAACGGCTAAAACCGCAATTATACCAAGCAAAGAAACACACCAAAAAGAGTGCTTCTCTGCTTGTTTTTTTGCAAAGCCCATAATAAAAGCACACAGAACAAATCCGATTAAATATCCGAACGTTGGTTGAAGCACATAAAAAATTCCACCGCCTTTTGCAAAAACAGGCAAACCAATAAGCCCCATAAATATATAAACCATAACAGAGATTGCACCGTATTTTTTCCCGAGACATATCCCAGAAGCTAAGCAAAAGAAAATTTGCATGCTCATCGGAGGTATCGGGTCAGGAAGTTTAATGTTAAGAAACAACCCCGAAATTATGTACAGTGCGATAAAAATTGCCGATAAAGTTAGTTGCTTTGTATTTTTCATATTTAACCTTTCTATTGTAAACCATATATATAATTATAGTTTACAATACGTCTTATATTTTAGGCGTCCGATATGGACGCCTTGACGCCTTTTTATTTTGGTTGATTTGTTTGATTTATCGTAATCTGACGATAAGGACGAGTAAATCCGTTTGCTTCCAAAGCAATTATAACTTTTTCCTGCATAGCGTAATTTACATCCCAATAATCATCAAGCTTACACCAAACCTTAACAATCATACGAACTCCGTCGTCGTTTAACTCATCAACCCCGACAAACGGTTTAGGGTCTTTTAATATGCGATTTTCTTGAATGATAATTTCATTCAACAGCTTTTTAAATATGCTTATATCATCATTATATCGAATTAAAAAGTGCAAGTCAAGCCTGCGTTCGGCTCTTGCCGTATAATTTATAATATTATTTGCCGTTAAGCGTGAATTAGGTATAATTACCTCTTTGTTATCAAATGTTTTTAAATAAGTATTCATTATCTCGATTTTATAAACCGTACCTTCGAGATTTTCAAATTGCAGATAATCACCGACTCTAAACGGCTTATTAATAATAATCAAGATTCCGCTTGCAATGTTCGACATGCTGTCTTTAAGTGCCAAACCTACCGTTACAGCTGCAACACCGAGAGCTGCAACTATTGAAGTAACATTCACCCCAAGCTGAGCAACAGCGGTTATAATAACAACAATGCGCAAGATACTAAGAATAAACGAATTTAAAAAAGAACGGGCTGTTTCTTCTGCCTTTCCTTTTTCCAAGACATTTAGAATTAATTTTACAAGAACTCCCGCAAGCCACCAGCCAATAACAAAAATAACAATTGCGCCAAATAATTTCGGCAAAAAATTAGTTCCCCAATTTAATATTTTATTCCATAATGGATTAAATAGATCCGTATTTATTGCCAATTTATTAAAATTTATCATAATTCAGCCAACTTTCAAACAACAACATCATTTTTCATCTGCATTATTTTGTGCTGAAGAAATATTAATTATGTTTCCGTCTTTATCAAATTTTGCAATTTCGCTGACTAACTCACCGTTTTCCCATTTCCCTACTTGAATTGAACCATCGTTTGGATCAAATGAAACGCCTGTCCCATTTTTTCTGTTTGATTTCCAGTCACCAACATAACATATCTTGCCTGATCTAAAATAAAATGTACCGAATCCGTTACGTTTATCATCGAAGTATTCACCCTCATAGGCAGTACGGCCATTCTCCATGCTGGTACGTCCGTACCCCTTGCGGTTGCCATCTTCATCGACTTCACCGTAATAGTAAAATTTATCACCGGCACTCTCAATTATTTTCGCATATGATTCTTCATCTACATTTTTTAATATTTCATCGGTTTCCGATTCATAATCTTCATCGAAAATATCTTGAAGCTGATTAAATATTTGCTCCAAAGGATTTTGCTCTTCCACTTCATTTACTTGTTTTTCAGGTTGATCCGAAACAGGAATAACTTCCAAAATTTCTTCTGCTGGCGCAATAGGAGGTATTTCTTCAAACGGAGCAACTACCGATGATAAGTCATCCGAAAGATAGAGTGCATTTTCAAAAATGTTCTTAATTTGAATATTTGATTTTACATTGAAAGAATCCTCTGTAAATACAAAAGGATTTGAAACAGCATTCTTTTCTTCATCAGCAGTCAATTTTTTATAATAATCTTGAAATACTTTCGCTTCTTCTTCAGTGCAAAAATAAACTTCGCCTGCGTTTGTCTGTGCAATTATACTTGGATTTTGTGTATCTT
>JAUZPX010000083.1 GCA_030705695.1 Bacillota bacterium | reverse complement strand
TTTTTCACAGAGATAGAGAAGGAAACAGCGTAATAATAATTTTTACTTAATAAACATCTGGTTTCCCTCCGCTATTTCATACACCGACCCATCAATTGTAAATTGCAAAGCGCCGTCAAGACCTTCTGACATTTCAATATTGCAATTCTCTAATTCATGTATCTGTGAAAGTAGTTCTAATATATTTGCTGGTGTAAATACATTGTTGCCTTTATTGGTTGCAAAAATCTTATTTAAAGAGTTAGGGTTTTTTATTAATTTCTTCATTATTATTCCACACTTTCTATGAATGGCACAAACGGTATATTGCGGAATGTGCTTTGGTTTTAACAAGGTTTTTCTTTGATACTGGTTAATATTGGAGTTAGGAAAGAAAATTGGTTTTTGGGGTATTGCTGGCGGCGAAAAATGGGTTCAATGACTTTTTTACATAGATAGCTTAAGCGAAAAGGGTGTTCAAAAATTTTACTTAATAATCATCTGGCTTTCCTCCAATATCTTATATACAGATTTACAAACGTAATTGCGGAATGCGATAAGTCCATTCGGGCAAATTTAAAACTAATTCATATATATAAAAGGTTCGTCATTTTTCAATGTGCTTCACAGATAATCAAAAAACAAAAACGTTAAAATCGTTATATATAGAAAAAGATGTATTCAAATTAATTGAACACATCCTAAAACTAGTTATACTTAATGATTACTCTTCATTTACTCCTAACAATATATTAACTGCTTGTTGGAGTTCGGGCTTAGCACGATATGCCATAATCATTTTTCTTTCGTGGTCATTCAATTCATCCTGAGGCAAATGAATATCAAGTAATTCACTTGGAGATACACTCAAAGCTCTACATATATCAGCGATTATATCAGCATCGGGTCGATTAATACCCTGCTCCCAATTTGAAACCCTGCTATTGCTGACACCGATTAACTTAGCCAATTCTTTTTGATTTAACCCTCGATCTTCCCGATATTTACGTATTCTTGTACCAATCTCGTATTTCAAAATAATCACCTCTAATATGATTATACACTCACAAACTGAAAAATCAATAAAAAATTCAAGAATATCTGTAAATGCATATTGACTTTACAGATATACGCAATTATAATATTAATAAATCAAGAAATTCTGAAAAAGGATGATGAAAAACATGAGCGTTTATGAAAAGGTTCGAAATTACATAGACGATAACGGTTTAAAACAAGTGGCTGTTGCACAAAAAGCGGGAATATCCAATGCAACATTTAATGCTATCCTTAACGGCAAAAGGACTTTGTATGCCGAGGACTTAAGAGCAATTTGTTTAGCTCTTAATGTTAGTCCTGAAACATTCATTGAAGTTAAGTCTGCTTAGTGAATTTATAAATCAAAATTTGTTAGATGAGGGGAAATTATAATGGATAATCTCCAGCAATTAGAAACAATTAAAAAAGCATTAGAATTTGAAGTGTATATTTCCAATAAAAAGCAGATATTATCACGATTATTGTCAGAGGAATTTCGCTCTGCGCCAAACAAACAAACACGTTATGTAATACAAAAAACGTATCCGCCGATTGAATCGACAACAAAATTTAGTTGGAAAATAGCGTTGATTCCTGCTGCTTTTTTACTCATAATATTTTTCCCAGCTGCCATTGCATGGATTTGGATTTACAATTTTTATTATAAGAATAAGCGTGACAGTGAAATTGAACAAATAAAAAATTCATTTGAATACAGAAATCAATGTGAAGCGATAGATAGAGAGTATGAAAAAAAGCAAGCTGAATACGATGTGATTTATCAAAAACTTTGTGAAGAATACGAAAAAGTAATATTGCCTTTATATAAAAAAGATTTAGCCGAATGGACTGCAATTCAGAATAAAAAAATAGATGAAGTAAAAAGCAAGTTGAATAATGCTCAAGATCAGCTTAAGGAGTTTTATGAAGCAACTAAGATTGTCCCTATTCAATACAGAAAAATTGAAGCTCTTCAATACATATATGATATTATGTCAACGTCTGACTATGATGTTAAATACGCAATTGACATTTACGACAGAAATAAACAACGGGAAGTAGATGAAGCAAAACTTTATGAACAGCAAGTAGCAAATCAATATGCAGAAGACCAAAATTCGTTGATTGATGAACAAAACGAGCTGATTCAAGAGCAAAATGAAATAGCAGAGAAAGCAAGAAGAGATGCTAATTTCGCAGCATGGACTTCCGCAGTTCAACGTCATAATACTAACAAAATACTTAAAAATCGCTATAAAAAATAGTTTAAGGGGGAAGATTGTGAGGAAAGTCAAAGCAAACATTCAGAGAAGACCAAAAAAAGTATCTTTATCTCTTTTAATAGAAATAAGTTGCTCTTCTATACATTAGTAATATAATTAAAAAGGGTGAAATTCAAGATGATATTTCTTGAGTTTTACCCTTTATTATTTTGTTTATATATAAAAGAAAACATCTCTTTTTACTTATAATTTTTTGAGCCATAAAAACAGCCGTAATCATATAAAATCACGGCTAAATATATAAAAGAAAGTCTTTTAATCTTTTCTTTTATATCTTATAATATTAATACATTAAATATAAGTGAGGTTTTTGTATTGATTTACGGTTATGCAAGATGTAGCACAAATGAGGAATTGCAGGATATAGACCGTCAGAAACGAGAACTTAAAGAATTAGGCGCAACTGACAAAGCAATATTCTTTGAATATGAAAGCGGCACAAAAACTGATCGGGCAGAACTAGAAAAATTGTTTGGCACAGCACAAACAGGAGACACAATTGTTACAACCGAAATAAGCCGCCTTACACGTTCTACAAGACAGCTTTGCGATATAATAAATATCATAGAAAAGAAACGGCTTAAACTAACCGTAAAAGGAAGCATTACAATAGATTGTACCAACGGTAATATTGACCCTATGACAAATGCCTTTTTACAAATAACTGGAGTATTCGCTGAGCTAGAAAGAAATATGATTAGTCAGCGAGTAAAGAGTGGCATGCAAAATGCTGCTGCGAAAGGGAAACTGATAGGCAGACCAATTACCACGGCAGATGATATTCCAAGTTCTTTTTATAAACATTATCCAAAGTATAAAAATGGTGAGATAAATAAAAAGGAATTTTCTCGCCTATGTGCACTGTCTTATCCTACGGTTTATAAGTATTTGAGTATTGTGGAGGGGTGAAAATGAATAGTCTAAAAAATAATATTAAAGGTAATAGACATGAATAACAACGAGCCCAACGTCGGAATATTTTTCATTATTGGAGATAAAATCTACAAAAGCTCGGAAAAGCTAAGTAATGTACAGCCGAACTCCTTGGGATTTAATGATTATCGGGTAAGCCATTACGACTATTGGCAAACCGTGTGTTCATTTGCGCCAGAGCATAAAAACCATGATTATGACTATTATTCAAGAGGTCGTGTTGTTTACAAAGCTGAGAACGATACCTTTTACGTTTGGCTTGATAAATGCATAAACGATTTTAAACATCAAGATTTGATTTGTAAGTGTTTTCATTTAAACATCCCAAATACCATTTTTGGACATGATGAGCATTATAAGTGTGCGAAATGCAATGAAAGATATATTGATGTTTTCTAAAAGAGGAATCAGTTTGCAGCAATTCAAAAAATTAAGTATTTAATATGATATTTTATTCAACGTTACAAGCATTTCGAACATTGTATGGTGTAACATTCTACAATAATGGTGAAGTGGTTTTCCATACCATTTTATCTCACAATACTCACAACCTATTTTTTAATAATCTGTTAAAAAGTATTGACATTTAAAATATAAATGTGTAATATTTTCATTATGAGACGAATTAATAATTAACATTATAATACAGATTTTAATAAATAAGTATTATATAAAAATTGTTTTTTAAATTACGTATTATATAACAGAAAAGAAAACTTATGAGATAAAAAGTTATAAAATTATAACAAGTAAAATTAATTCTAAGGCCAATAAACATTTTTTGTTATTTTTTTTAAAAAAATAAAAGAGAGGTATATTTATGAAAAAATCGAAAAAGAAAATTATTAGTGGTTTTTTGGCGCTTTCTCTTTGTTTGACATTTCTTTTTGCTTTCCCTTTAACTGGTAAGGCAGAAGTGCAAACCAGTGGCACGTTTATTATGGGTGACGTCAACGGCGACGGTGCCGTCACAATCAAAGATGCTACAATGCTTCAAAAACATTTAGCAAAAATGAGTTCTCTGTCAGATACACAGCTATTCTTTGCTGATGTTGACGGTGATTGGGAAACTACTCTAAAAGATGTAACAACAATACAGCAAGTTCTTGCTCATTTTGATAAGGGCAATGCTTTGGTGGGGGATGTGATTAATTTGTCTGGTGCATTTTCGAGTCAAATTGACCTTAGTAAAAGGTTCGAAGATAATTGCATAGCTGTAACAATAAAAAAAGAATATGGACATAATTATTCGCTTAAGGATTTTTCTGAATTTGAATTTACATCTATGGAGGACTTAACAGGATACTCTCAGTCTGTTCCAATGATAGTGGTTCTTTACTTAAAAAATCCAGGTAGAGATAATGTCATAGCGGCAATCAATGCTCTTGATTACAGAGCGGAACGTGATTTGATGAGCGTTGAACCAAGTTACCTAGCTATTGGTCATTGATAAAAAAATAAATTTAGGAGATGTATAAAGTGAAGAAGTTTTTATGTATAGTTTTTGTATTATTATTAGTTTTCAGTTGTGTTCCTGTGAGTGCAGCGGAACAAAACGACAATCCGACAACAGTAGATTCGTCAAATAACAACCAGATTTCAGACGCATCTGAAACAGAAAACGAAATTATTAGCAATGCTACAATTGACGATGACTTTGAACCTGATAGTGTTGTCGTGGTTTTGAAAAATTCAGAAAGCAAAAAATTAAAATCCTTTGTAAATAAAGACTTTAATGAAATTTCGCCTGCTTCTGTTAATGATTTAACCAATTATTCAAAGGATGCAATACAAAAACAACGTAATGTTGCAAATAAACATTTGGATATTCATAAACTGAACAAAAAACAACTTGAAGAATTTGGTATAGCAACTACAAATGAGGCTAATCCGGTTATTATTGACGAAAGTAAATTTCATCAATTTCTTGAAATTAAATTACCGACTAAAAGCAAAGAAAATGTTATAAAAGTTATTAAAAAAATTGAAAAACGTGATGATGTTTTAATAGCGGAACCAAGTTATATTTTTAAAAGCGATGCAACTGTAACACCTAATGATCCAAAATACACCAATGGAGATCAATGGGCAATAAACAGAATAAGTTTACCTTCTGCTTGGGGAAACTTTACGACAGGAAGCTCTTCTGTTAATGTTGGTGTTTTAGATTCTGGAATTGATGGAACCCACAATGATTTAAAAAATAGAATAAACACTGATCTAAGCTATGATTTTACCGGAGGAAATTCTCCGCTGACCGATCAGCACGGTCATGGCACCCATGTTGCGGGGATTATTGGGGCACAAGGCAATAATAATACTGGTATTACCGGTGTGTGTTGGGATGTTCGCTTAGTAAGCCTTAAAGCGGCAGTTCCAGATGGCAAAGGGGGTGCTACTATGAGCAGCCCTAGATTTGAAAGTGCGCTTGAATATGCTGAGACCCACGGAATTCCAATTGTAAATTGCAGTTATGGTATTTGGGGTGATGCAGAAAAGCAAAAAATTCAAGAGTATAGCGGGCTTCTTGCGCTTTCTGCGGGAAATAATGCAGAATTTACAACATACCCATCTTTATATAACTTATCAAATGTTATTACTGTTGCCGCAACAAAGAAAAACAATGATGATTTGGCAGATGCAAACGACTGGGGATACGATGGATCTGGAAATCCTCTAGGGTCAAATTGGAATGAAACATATGTGGATTTAGCAGCACCTGGTACAGATATTTGGAGTGCATTACCAGGTAATACATATGGCTGCTGGGATGGCACTTCTATGGCTACCCCGTTTGTAACCGGCGTGGCTGCGTTAATATTGAGCAATTTACCAAATAATTCAATAATGAATGGAGACGGTCTAAGACTTGCTATTACTGATAATGTTGACAAAGTGTCTGCTTTAAGCGGTTATGTTAGCACTGGCGGTCGGCTTAATGCCGCAAAAGCTGTTAACAGCAATTATTGGAGGAAATACACAGTTCAGTATTATGCTAATGGCGGCAGCGGAAGTACCATGGCGAATACGACTGTAACATATGGTGTTCCAACACCTTTAAGAAAAAATACATACGAAATTCCGAATAAACATTTTTGTGGTTGGAATGTTCAGCGTGCTTCAGATGGTAAATGGCATACCAATAATGGATGGAACACACAAGCTGAAATCGATGGTTCGGGCGGTACAATTCAGAAATCCGTTTATACAGACGGGGGAAACATATCTGAGACAACCAATGAAAACGGAGCTGTTTTAAATTTTATAGCTACTTGGTCAATTAATACTTATTCCATAAGTTATGACAAAAATGGCGGTACTGGATACATACAAGCAAATATGAATATTGAAGTTGGAAAGGGTGTTACTTTAAGCACAGGCACTTCTTTTACAAAGACAAATGTTCATTTTGATCATTGGTTAGCTTACATGATCAATGCGGATCAAAAAAAAGAATGGCATTATAGTAATGGTACAGGAAATGCAGGCTGGTATCTTGAAGGAGAACAGCCTACCGGATATACAATGGATACGTATTCCGATAAAGCCTTCGTTACATTTTCGCCACCAGAAAATTATGATACAGTGTATATGCAGGCGCAATGGGCACCCAACACGGTTACCATTCAGTACGATTCAAACGGCGGCACGGGAACTATGGCAAATACTACAATTACATACGGTGCTACAACAACTTGTATACAGCAAAACAACTTTTCAAAGACAGGGCAGGTTGGTTTTGCTTGCTGGAATTTTAGAAATTCACAAGGCGAATATTTGTATTATGAAATACATGCCGAATATGTTCAATGGCTCTATCCAAGTCAAGTTGAATCCTTATCAGGGAGTTTTAATTTATTTAGGTTTACAAATAAAACAGATTCTTCATTATTATGGAAGGCAATAGGTGATTCGGGAACAGGAGATGGCGATACACTCACCGCAGTTGCAGAGTGGGGGGATATTATTGGAACACCCTCTTGCAACATTTTGGGTGGTACTACGGCATCAGCCAGTATAACTTGTTCTGTACAGGCCACAAACCCCACAAATACCTATCAAAGTCCAATGGTTAATCCCAGTGGTCTTACATACCAATGGCAGCGCTCATCGGACAAAATCACGTGGACAGATATCAGTGGAGCAAATGCGCCTTCATATACGCCAAATACGGAAGATTCTGGTTATTATGTTCGCTATGAGGCTGTTTCAAACGGGTTAAGCCTTCCATGTGGAGCGTTTAACTCAAACCCTGCTATAATAATAGCCCATTTGGGGGATGTCTATTATTTAGATGGAATAGTAAATTTAAAAGATGCAACATTGACCCAAAAGTCAATAGCGCAAATGGTCACATTAAATGATAAGCAAAAATGTGCTGCTGATGTTAATTTAGATGGTATAGTAAATTTAAAAGATGTAACGTCAATTCAAAAGTGGTTAGTAGGAATTTCAACCCAACTTAAAATTAACCAAATGGTTGTTTATGGAGGAACAATAAATTCAGTGACTCCAGCCACGTCTGGCGTAAGCGTGTCAATGGATTCAATTGCAACTCCGCAATCCGACCAGTCTTACGCAACAATTAACGGAAAACAGGCTAATGTCGGAGACGAAGTTACATACACAGCCTATTTGAAAAATCCTGGAGATATGGCAGGGTTAAATTCAGAGCTGGATTATTCAACAACAAATTTACAGCTTGAAAGTGTAAATGCAGATACTTTAAATCCTGATTTCATTAATA
>JAUZPX010000082.1 GCA_030705695.1 Bacillota bacterium | reverse complement strand
TACTATTTATCTGACACAAATAAAAATATTACTTACTCAAAGGCTTCTTTAGCTAATTTGGATACCGCCGTTAAAAACGCAACTTTAATTTCAAATTCATCTACTGCAAGTAAATCTGATATTGATGCCGCAACAACTAATCTTGCAAGTATTATTTCCGGAATTATTACTCTTCCCGACCCAACATTAATAGGTGATGTTAATAATGATAATGTTGTTAATCTTAAAGATGCTACTTTAATTCAGAAATATCTTGCCGGTCTTGAAAACTTTTCAAAAAACCAGATGCTTGTTGCTTCAAAAGTTATTAATAATAAAACAGAAGTTTCCTTGAAAGATGTAACCACAATTCAGGAATACCTTGTGGGTATCGTATATCAATTACCATATTAACTTTTTATAATAAATAGTCTTTATTAAATATTTTTACAATTTTTTCTGATAGTTTTGTTAACAAAAACTAAAGCAGGCAAGATTACTTCTTGTCTGCTTTTTATAATTGATATTTAAAATCAATTTGGTATTTGCAAGCCTTCACAGCTAAGTATAAACGGCATCAGCTTGCTGAGTATCGTTTCAACTCCGCCTGCCTCATCACTTTCGACATTTAAAGGCATTATAGGGTCATGCACGCTTAACCGCAAAAGAAACCATCCGTTTCCGTTTTCTTTGTCAAAAGAAACTCTAACGCCTTCAAAGCTGTCGTCAGCAACGACCATGCCTTGCTGTTCTCTTGCATATGCTGTTAATTTGCGAATCACCTTTTCGCCGTATGCTTTAAAATCACTTTCAGTAATCTTAAGACGAATTTCACGGCTTTCTACTGGTTCTTTTAAATCTGCATATAAATCGGAAAGCGTTTTTCCCTCTTTTTTAAGCTGAGCCATTTTAATTATAATCTTCGTCACTAAATATGCACCGTCATCAAGAAAATAATTCTCACGCATAGCAGCATGACCTGAAGTCTCGATAGCCAGCGGACAATTATGACCAAACTCATTTAAACGGATAGCTTCGTTAATTACATTTTTATATCCACGCTTATAGCGGTGGTGATGTGCTTTAAGTGTTTCTTCAATAAAAGTTTTAAGACCGCTTGATGTAATGGAATCTGTAACTATTGTACCGTCATCGTTACCCTCGAGTGCTATAACTGAGGCTATGGCAACAAGCCTGTTACGGTTGATTTCCGCACCGTCACTGCTTACGGCTCCCGCACGATCAACATCGGTATCAAATATCACGCCCAGGTCAGCTTGGCTTTTAAGAACTGCTTCACAAACAGAAGCCATGGCTGTTTCATCCTCAGGATTCGGCACATGGTTCGGGAACATTCCGTCTGGTTCGAGAAAGCGGCTTCCGCTTGTGTCTGCCCCTAACTTTTCAAGAACATCTTTCGCATAAAATCCACCAACGCCGTTGCCTGCATCAACAACAATATGAAAGCCTCTAAGAGGATAATCGTAATATTTATCGTCTACGCCTTTTTTAATAAGCTCGCAAAGACGATTAGCATATTGGCTCATGTAATCTGTCTTTTTAAAATTTCCATGTATATTTTGCGGTAGGTCTTTTTGCTCTTCAGCCAAACGCAAAATAAATTCAATATCGCCGCCGTCAAATCCTCCGTCTTTTGTGAAAAATTTAAGTCCGTTACGGTAAAAAGGATGATGGCTTGCGGTAATTTCAATTGATGCGTCTGCGTTTAAATCAATCGTCGTCATAAACATAGCCGGAGTAGAGCATAGACCGCAATCAATAACATTTATTCCGCATGAAAGCAATGTTTGTGTAACTGTTTCGCAAATGCGCGGACCGGAAATTCTTGAATCACGACCGATTGCAACAGTCAATTCGGCAAGGTTTTTCCCTGTCTTTTGCTGTAAAAAGCAAGAAAACCCCAACGAGATCTTTCTAATGACCTCGTCTGTTAATTCAATATTTTTTCTTTCGGGATTTTCACTAGCAATTCCTCGAATGTCTGTCCCGCTTTTTAATTTCATTAATTCACTAGCCAATAGTTACCCTCATATCTTTTCAAATATAGCTTTATTATACACTATTATAATAAAAATGTCGACACAGAATTAAATAATAAATTTGATTCGGATTGCATGATTCTTCTTCACTTCGGAAAAAATAGCTTTGAGGTGAGGTTTTTGAAATTAATGGAACTAAAAAATATTAGTAAAATTTACAATTTACTATCCCATGAGGTGAAAGCACTTGATGATGTCAGCATTGAAATCGAATCAGGTGAAATCGTCTCGGTGATCGGTCAGTCAGGTTCGGGGAAGTCTACGCTAATGAACATTCTCGGTTGCCTTGATACTCCGACCAAAGGTGAATACTGCTTAAACGGACGTGATGTCGGCAAGCTTAGTGAGAGAGAACTTTCCGTAATCCGCAACAGGACAATCGGATTTATTTTTCAAAGTTTTAATCTTGTGCCGACTCTAAGCGCACTTGAGAATGTCGAGCTTCCTCTTATTTACCGTGGTATTTCTCGGGCCGAACGGCAGGAGCTTGCCAAAGAAGCACTTTTAAAGGTAGGCCTTTCAGAGCGTATGAAGCACCGCCCACGTGAGCTTTCTGGCGGACAGCAGCAACGAGTTGCGATTGCAAGAGCGCTTGCGGCGAATCCTCCCGTAATCTTAGCCGATGAGCCCACAGGTAATCTTGATACAGCTTGCGGAACCGCTGTAATGGAAATTTTACTTGGACTGCAAAATGAGGGCAAAACAGTAATTCTTATCACTCACGATAAAAACACCGCCGACCTTGCCGGACGCAAGATTTGCATACAAGACGGAAAAATTTTGCCTTAATACAAAATATTCATGATTTTTAAAAATTTGGTTATTTAAAATGAAAGAGATTTGTAACATCAAGGCTAACTGTTCATTTTATCTAAAAACAAGAAGCTTTGTTTGTATAAAAGATGGTTTTGCTTGTATTTGTATGTGCAATTTGCACAATTTAATGCGCAAATAGTATTGCATATTCAACAAACAATTTTCATATTTTTCCTGTTTTACCGTTGACAAATTAAATAAAGAGACTATAATAAAAGTAACAAGAGAAATCTTGATGACATAGAACCCTACAAATTAGAAAAAAGAAAAGGAGGAAATAATATGTCGCCAATTCTAGAATTACATGATATCGATGTAACAAATTTCCTTGCTGTTCTTGACACCTGTGAAGGTAACGTTTTTTTGGTAACCCGTGAGGGTGACCACTTAAATCTTAAAAGTAAGCTTTGCCAGCTGGTTGGATTAACCCAACTTATTGAGGGCGGCAAAATTGCGGAAGCATATATAGTTTGCGAAAATAAAAATGATGAAAGTAAACTCTTCCGATTTAACCTTCTGGGCGACACGGGCGATGCAAAGGTCTCTTAATTAAATTACACCGTTTTCACGTTAATTTCAAAAAATCCTAAGCCAAAAACCGCCGTTTAATAACGGCGGTTTTTGGTTTTGTTTGCTTTTCTTTTATTATTAAATCTGCTTTACTTATCGTTATTGGCCTGTTTGTGCTATTAGCTCAATTTCAACCAAAGCTCCTTTTGGAATTGCAGAAACTTCAACGCAAGAACGTGCAGGACTTGAAGTAAAATGCTTTGCATAAATCTCATTAAACTCGGGAAAATCACTCATGTTTTTAAGAAAGCAAGTAGTTTTTATTACTTTTGAAATATCAGAGCCTGCTTCTTTTAATACTGTTTTAATGTTAGCAATAACTTGCTCAGTTTGTTCAACGATATTATTGCCAACAATATGGCCTGTTTCAAATAAAATCGGAATCTGCCCCGAAACAAATAATAACTCATTTACTTGAATCGCAGGAGAATATGGTCCTGCTAATTTAGAATTTGAAATATTAATTTTCTTAATCATAAATTCTCACCTATCCAAGTTCAATCATTTTATCAATACATATGCGGGCTTTTTTGATTGTATCTTCACTTAAAATTATTTCTTCTCCCCCGTCGCCCTTAATGCAGTTCAAAACATCAATAAGAGTGGTCGTTTTCATATTGGGGCACAAAAGCTTTTTTGAAACAGAATAAAACTTCTTATCGGGACACATATATTGAAGATGCTCTGCAATGCTCATTTCTGTTCCAATTATAAATTCTTTGTCTTGCGATTTCATTGCATAATCCATTATAGCCGAGGTCGAGCCTACAAAATCTGCCAATTTAACAACTGAAGGAACACATTCAGGATGAACGAGTAATTTTGCATTTGGATGCATATTTTTTGCTTTTTTTACGTCTTCCATGCTTACCGCTGCGTGAATCGGACAGCCGCCCTGTAAAAGTTTTATGTTTTTCTGCGGAACTTTTTCGGCAACATAATCTCCAAGATTACAATCGGGAATAAAAAGAATATTATCGTTTTCAATCTTCTCCACTATTTTTACAGCGGAAGAAGACGTTACACAAACATCGCAAACGGTTTTTAAATCGGCTGTTGTGTTAATATATGCGACAACGGTGTAATCTGGATATTTTTCCTTAACCGCTTCAATAAGCTCTTTATCCATCTGCTCTGCCATAGGACATCCGGCAATTTCATTTGCAAGAAAAACCGTCTTTTGTGGAGAAAGAATTTTAACGGTTTCCGCCATAAAACGAACTCCGCACATTATATAATTTTTCTGAGTTGCGTTTTTTGCCATAACACTCAGCTGAAAGGAATCTCCCGTAAAATCCGCAATCTCAACAATTTCCCTTGCCTGATAGCTATGTGCTAAAATGCAGATATCTTTCTCTTTTTTTAGCTTTAATATTTCATTTTGAACTTCACTAACTGTCATACTCGGTCCCCTGATTTAATCATATTATTTAATTTATTATTTCCTGTAAATCCTGTTAAATCCTTTATTACTTCTCCGGCAATAATTAATCCGACAACTGACGGAACAAATGCATTTGAACCCGGAATATCTCTTCTGACCGTGCATTTTCTTGCTGTTCCAGAAGGACATACACAATGTTGACGGCAGCTTATCGCCATATCTTCAATCGGTTTTATCGGTTGTTCTTCCGAATAAACGACTTTCAGTTTTTTGATGCCCATCCTTTTCAGTTCATACCTCATGACCTTTGCGAGAGGGCAAACTTTTGTTTTGAAAATGTCGCTTACTTTAAAAGCTGTTGGATCAACCTTATTTCCTGCTCCCATGGAAGAAATAATCTTTACTCCTGCGAGATTCGCTCTTTTTACAAGTTCAAGCTTTCCTTTTACAGTATCTATTGCATCAATAATATAGTCATACTCTGTAAAATCAAACTCATCTGCGGTATCGGGCATATAAAAGCATCTGTATTTATTTACAACAATATCTGGGCATATATCATGAATTCTTTCTTCTGCAACATCGACCTTATATTTCCCCACTGTTTTATGAGTAGCAAAAATTTGACGGTTCAAATTGGTGACACATACTTTATCGTCATCAATTATATCTATTGTACCGACGCCGCTTCTTGCCAACGCTTCAACAGCATAACCGCCGACACCGCCTATACCGAAAACAGCAACACGGCTTTCTGAAAGCTTTTTCATTGCTTCTTTGCCTAATATCAGCTCGGTTCTTGAAAATTGTGTTAACAAAAATCTCATTCCTAAATTTAGTTTATATAATTGAAATTATATCATTTTTTCTATATTAAATCAATATGAACAAAAATTATCCAGATTATTCGCACTAAAAAGAAGTTGACAAATTGTCAACTTCTTTTTTAAAATTTTTTATTGTTTATTCTTCGTCTTCGGTTTCATCTGCGGCATCGCCATCGTCTGGCTCGTCCTCAACAAGGTCTTCGGCACTTTCGGCATCGGCATCGTCAGAATCCTCAGGAACTACTGTTTCTTCTTCCTCGTCATGCGGCGCACGGGCCAGCGTGACAACCTTATTGCCATCACCTATTCTCATAAGCGTAACACCTTTGCTTGGACGTGAACAAATTCTTATTGAACTTGCCTGAATACGAATAATAACTCCGTCTGCAGAAATGATGATAACATCGTCATCGATGTCAACAACCTTAATTGCAGCAATATTTCCGTACTTTGCAACATGATAGTTAATTATTCCCTTGCCGCCTCTGCTTTGTTCACGATAGTCGGAAAGGTTTGAAAGACGTCCGTAACCTGTTTCTGAAACGGTAAGTACATATGCGCCCTCACGCACTGTGGACATGCCGATAACTTCATCGCCTGCTTTCAGGCGTATTGCACGTACTCCTCTTGACAACCTGCCTGTAGGACGGACATCTGTTTCGTTAAAGCGAATTGCCATTCCTTTTTTCGTGGCTACAATAACCTGAGAGCTTCCTTCTGTCATGCGTACCCAAGTAAGTTCATCGCCTTCGTTAAGTTCAAGCGCAATAACTCCGGCTTTACGGGCAGTATTGTAAGCATTCAGCTGAATTCTCTTTACAAGTCCGTATTTTGTAACCATAACAAGGTATTTTTCTTCGTCAAAACTCGGAACTCGAATCATGGAGGTGACTTTCTCATCTCCTGCAATCGGCAGAAGATTAGCAATATTCATACCTTTTGAGGTTCGGCTGCCCTCGGGGATTTCATAGCATTTTAAGCGGTACACTCTGCCGAGATTTGTAAAGAACAGCACATAATCATGGCTGTTGATTATAAACATATCTGTAGCAACGTCTTCTTCACGGCGTGTCATACCTGAAATGCCACGTCCTCCGCGGCGTTGGATTCTGTAAGTATCGGCAGGAATACGTTTTACATATCCGAAATTAGAAAGTGTTACAACGCATTCTTCCTGAGGAATAAGATCTTCTATGTCCACTTCTCCGCTAACAGCCATTATCTGTGTACGGCGTGTATCGGCATATTTATTGCGGATAAATAAAGCTTCTTCCTTGATTATTCCCAATATACGATCGTGGTTGCCGAGAATATCTTTATAATCGGCTATTTTTGCCATAAGTTCACGTATTTCGTCCTCGACTTTATTGCGCTCAAGATTTGTCAGCTGTCCAAGACGCATTTGCACAATTGCCGTTGCCTGTACCTCGTCTAAGTTGAAGCGCTCGCAAAGTGAAAGCTTTGCCTGCGGCTGATCTTTAGAGCTGCGAATAATGCTTATAACTTCGTCGATGTTGTCGATAGCAATCTTCAAGCCTTCTAAAATATGAGCACGTTCCTCGGCCTTGCGTAAGTCGTACATTGTACGTCTTGTTATTACGTCAACCTGAAAATCAATATAATGGCGAAGCATCTCTTTAAGTGTAAGAACCTTCGGCTCGCCGTTAACAATAGCAATCATAATAACGCCGAAAGTTACTTGCATCTGTGTATAAGAAAATAACTGATTTAAAACAATTTGCGGTGAAGCATCACGCTTAACGTCAATGGCGATGTGCATTCCTGCACGGTCGGAGTGATCCTCAACGTTTGAAATACCCTCAATTCGCTTGTCTTTTACAAGCTCGGCAATATGTTCAATAAGACGTGCTTTATTTACCTGATAAGGAAGTTCTGTAACAAAGATTTTAAAACGTCCGTTTTTGTCTTCTACAATCTCGGCGCATGCTCTAACAATTATTTTACCGCGGCCTGTAGCATATGCTGCACGAATACCTGCATATCCCATTATCATGGCACCTGTCGGAAAATCAGGTCCCTGCAAGTGCTCCATAAGCTCCGGAAGCTCGGCATCCTCGTTATCAATAAGGCAGCACATAGCGTCGATAACCTCACCAAGATTATGAGGAGGAATATTAGTTGCCATACCTACAGCAATACCAGAAGAACCGTTTACAAGAAGATTTGGGAATTTCGCAGGAAGAACTTCAGGCTCTTCAAGACGGTCATCGAAATTTGGACGGAAATCTACTGTTTCTTTTTCGATATCAGTTAGCATCTCCACTGCTATTTTGCTCATTTTTGCTTCTGTATAACGATAAGCAGCAGGGGGATCTCCGTCAACTGAACCGAAGTTTCCGTGTC
>JAUZPX010000081.1 GCA_030705695.1 Bacillota bacterium | reverse complement strand
TCGTTTTTGAATTATCAAGAAAGACGCCGAAAGAGCTTGCAAAATTGATAATTTCAAAAGCAAGCAAAGAGAATTGCATTTTGTCGGAAGCAAATGCAATGAAAATCGTAACATATAACGGAAACGATCTTCAATCGCTGCAAAATGAGGTTGAAAAACTCTGTGCTTTTACAGTTGAAGGCGAAATTACACAAGAAACAATTGATATGCTTGTAACTAAAAATCTTGAAGCAAAGGTTTTTGCGCTTTCAGATGCCGTAGTTACGGGAGATATTACAAAAGCAATGGCTCAGCTTGATGTTCTGATGTTTTCCCGAGAAGAACCGATTGCTGTTTTAGCAGTATTAAGCAACGCATATGTTGATATGTACAGAGTTAAGGCAACGCAGGAAAGCGGAGAAAGCACTTCGGCGCTTGCAGAGAAATTTCCGTATAAAGGAAAAGAATTTGTTATTTCAAAAGCAGAAAGAAACGCAAGAAAACTTACTCTAAATGCTTTAAGACGCTGCCTTGATGAGCTTGTTGAAGCAGATTTGCGCCTTAAGAGCACACGGGCTGACGGCAGAATTGTACTTGAAGAGTTAATTTCAAAATTATTTTTGATTCATAATCAAGATGATTATGAAAATCGGTGAGCAAAAATGATAACACTGAAAGAAGCCGTAATTGTAGAAGGCAGGTACGACAAAATAAAGCTTTCCGAGCTTATTGATTCTCCGATTATAGAAACAAACGGGTTTAGAATATTTAACGACCGTGAGAAAATCAATCTTATTCGAAATATTGCGAAAACGAGAGGAATTCTCATTTTAACAGACAGCGATTCCGCAGGACTTGTGATTCGTAACTTTTTGAAAGGTGCTGTAAATTCAACTCAAATTAAACATGGCTATATTCCTGAAATACTCGGTAAAGAGAAGCGTAAAGATGTTCCTTCAAAAGAAGGATTGCTTGGAGTTGAAGGAGTAAGCCGTGAAATATTATTAAAGGCAATTCAAAACAGCGGAGCGACGATATTCGGAGAATCATCAGAAAAGCACATAAATGAAATAAGTAAAGCGGATTTATTTTCACTTGGGCTTACTGGTTGCGATGGAAGTTTAAAAAGGCGTGAAACGCTTCTTAAAAAGCTCAATTTCCCAACTTATTTATCAACAAACGCAATGCTTACAGCTTTAAATTGTTTACTTACATTAAATGAGCTGAAAAATATTTTATCTGCCATGGATTTTGTTGACAAACAGTGATTTTAACTATATACTTTTTTTAATCGGACATACTACTCTTATTTTTAGAAAGGAAGTTACTATTATGGAACTTAAAGGATCAAGAACGGAAGCTAATTTAATGGCTGCGTTTGCCGGTGAATCGCAAGCCAGAAACAAATACACATATTATGCATCAAAGGCAAAAAAAGAGGGATATGAGCAAATTGCGAGCCTCTTTTTGGAAACTGCCGATAATGAAAAAGAACACGCTAAGCTTTGGTTTAAACTTTTGCATGGCGGCGTACCGAGCACAGATGTAAATCTTGAAGATGCAGCAAACGGCGAAAATTACGAATGGACCGATATGTATGCAAATTTTGCAAAAGAGGCCAGAGAAGAAGGTTTTGTTGAAATTGCTAACCTATTTGAAGGTGTAGCTGCAATTGAAAAAGAGCATGAAGCTCGTTATCGTGCTTTGCTTAAAAACGTAAAAGATGGTCAAGTATTCAAAAAAGGAAGCATTGTTGTATGGCAGTGCAGCAATTGTGGCCATATTTGTGTAGGAACCGATGCACCAGAGGTTTGTCCTGTTTGTGCTCATCCAAAAGCATATTTTCAAGTGAAAGCTGATAATTATTAATTGATAGAAAAAGTCTCCTGATAATTTCGGGAGACTTTTTTTAGCTGTTTTTGAAAAATATATGTTTTAAAAAAACTGTATATTTTGCCTTTTTAATTTCGTTTTCATTGTATTTATGTACAAAAAAAATCATTGTTTTTGATATGAAATGACATAAATAACGACGTATTAGTAAAAATTATAAAAAAAGACTTGTATTTTATATTTTTTTATTTATAATTAGATTCGCACTTGTTTCCACAACAATTTATAATGGAGAGAAATACGAATGAGATTACGTAAACAGTCTTTAGGAAATCGTAATTTAGTCGGCGAAAGGGTTGAACTTGCCCGCAAGAAGCGTGGCATGAAGCAAAAAGAATTGCTGGCACAGCTTCAAGTCAACGGTGTTGATATGAATGCGTCTGGTCTTTCAAAATTAGAAGGGCAAATTCGCTTCGTAACCGATGTTGAACTTGTTGCACTTTCTGATATTCTTGAAGTTTCTGTGGATTATTTGCTTGGAAGAGAATAATAGGATTTTTTTGAAATTAATATTTTGGAATTTTGCACGGATTATGTCATCCGTGTTTTTTTCTTTTTTTAGTTGTATATCTCTTTGAATTCATATTTTTGATTGATATTTCTTTTTAATAAACGTATAATAATTTAGTCAGAGAAATTCGGAGGCATAATATGGATAAAAAAGTTATTAATTTTTTTAAAGAAATAAAAAATAAAAAAATTGCATTCTGCGGAATTGGTACAAGCAATTTTCCGCTTATTAAGATGTTTTTGAAATACGGTGCAATTGTATATGCATGCGACCGCAAGCAACGTGATGAATTAAATGAAGCAGCAGAATATTTAGATTCACTTGGAGTTAAGCTTGTTTTAGGAGAAAACTATCTAGAAAATCTTGATGTAGATATTGTTTTCAGAACACCTGGCATGAATTATAATTTGCCGGCTTTACAAAAAATGCGCAAAAACGGGATTGTTATTACAAGCGAAATGGAAGTATTTTTTGAACTTTGTCCATGTAAAATTATTGCTGTAACAGGCAGCGACGGAAAAACAACGACTACTTCAATAATTGCCGAAATTTTAAAAGAATCAGGTAAAACTGTGCATTTGGGCGGGAATATCGGAAATCCGCTTTTACCTGTTATAGAATCAATAGAAACTGATGATATTGCTGTGGTAGAGTTATCAAGCTTCCAGTTAATATCAATGCGTAAAAGTCCCGATATTGCGGTTATTACAAATGTTGCGCCAAATCATCTTGACGTACATAAGGATATGGACGAATATATATTGTCTAAGAAAAATATATTTTTGCATCAAAATGCTTTTTCAAAAACTGTTATTAACGCTGACAATGAAATTACAGCTTCGTTTATTTCTGAAATACGAGGTGATGTGTTATCATTTAGCAGAAAGCAGTGTGTTGAAAACGGAGTATGGCTTGATGAAAACAATATTATGTACTGCGACCATGGAAACACTGTTAAAATCATGGACAAAAATGATATTAAGATTCCGGGCATGCATAATGTTGAAAATTACATGGCGGCAATTTGCGCTGTTTACGGGTTTACAACCGTTGATTGTATTAAAAAGGTTGCTCAGAACTTTAACGGTGTTGAACACAGAGCGGAGTTTGTTCGTGAAATTGATGGCGTGAAGTACTATAATGACTCTATCGCTTCAAGTCCCACAAGAACGATTTTAGGGACTTTATCGCTTTATAATGAGAGAATAATAATAATATCTGGCGGATATGATAAGAAAATCCCGTTTGATGAGCTTGGAGATGTTATTTGTAAAAAAGTAAAGACTCTTATTTTATTGGGAGCAACTGCAGATAAGATTGAAAAAGCTGTTGTTAATTCAAAAAATTACAACAACAATGTTTTAAAAATTATAAGAGTAAAGAATATGGAAGAAGCTGTAAACGTAGCAAAAGAAGTTGCAATTTCAGGTGATATAGTATCTCTTTCGCCTGCATGTGCCAGCTTTGACCTTTATAAAAATTTTGATGAACGTGGTAAGCACTTTAAGCAGATCGTTAATGCTATTTAATTTGATTAAAGGATAAGATTTTTCGATGAATAATGTATTATTTAAACTTTTGGAAGCTGATGGTGTTTCAGGCGAAGAAAGAAATGTTGCAAATACTGTAAAAGAAATTCTTTCTAAGTATGCGGAAGTATCTACGGATATTAACGGTAATATTTTCGGAGTTATGGGTGATAAATCGGCAAAGAAAAATATTTTGCTGGAAGCCCATATGGATCAGATAGGATTTATTGTTACTTATATAAATAAACAAGGTTTTCTAAAAGTTTCACGCTGCGGAGGAATAGATAACAGAGTTCTTCCTGGGTGCCGAATGGTACTTTGCAAAAATAAAGATATACACGGCGTTTTTTGCTGTATGCCGCCGCATCTTTCAGATGGAAAAGAAGATAAAGCAGTTGCATCCGAAGATTTGTGGATTGATGTTGGGCTTTCTTTTGAAGAAGTTAATAAAAATATTAATCTTGGCGACAGATTTTGCTTTTATTCAAAACCAACATCACTTCTGAATAATCGGATAGCTTCTGCGGCAATAGATAACCGTGCAGGTGTTTCGGTTTTGCTTAGATGCGGTGAACTTCTATCAAGAGAAGAACTTTGCTGCAAGGTTACGTTTTTGCTGAGCGTACAGGAGGAAACAGGGCAATCGGGTGCTAAAACAGGCACATTTTCAGTTGAGCCTGATGAAGCTATTTCGGTTGATGTTAGTTTTGCCGCTCAACCTGGATTACATCAGGAATATTGTTCGGAACTCTCAAAAGGTCCGATGATTGCGGTGGCCTCTACAATGAACAGGGAGCTTTCAGATACATTAATTGAAATTTCAAAGAAAAACGAAATCGATTATCAATTAGAGATAATCGGCGGAAAAACAGGTACAAATGCAGATGTGATTTCTGTTACAAAAAGCGGAGTGAAATGCGGCGTTGTGTCGATTCCGCTTCGCAATATGCATACTCCTGTTGAAGTTGTCGATGTTTCCGATATTGAAAATACAGCGTTGTTGCTTTATCATTTTGTTCTTCAGGGAGGTCTAAAATAATCATGAATTTAAAGACGCTTAAAGAACTTTGTGAGCTTAGAGGAACATCGGGCAATGAATCGGTTATTTCAAATTTCATAATTACTCAAATAAAAGATTTTGATATTCAATATCATATTGATAATCTTGGGAATTTGATTGTTTTCAAAAAAGGGAAAGAAAGAGCAAAAACAAAACTTCTTTTGTCTGCCCATATGGATGAAGTGGGCTTTATCGTTTCATATATTACAGACGACGGTTTTGTAAAATTTGCTGAAGTCGGCGGAATCGACCAGCGAGTAGTGTTCGGACGATCGGTTAAAATAGGCAAAAATGAGGTAAGCGGTGTTGTTATCGTTAAGCCTGTGCATTTGTTAAGTACCGATGAAAAAACGAGTGTTCCTAAAGTTGACGAGATGCTTATTGATATTGGAGCTCAAAACAGGGACGAGGCGCAGAAAGTAATTTCACTTGGCGACCAGATTACTTTTGATTCAGAGTTTGATTGTTTTGAAGATCGAATTATCTCTAAAGCACTTGATGACCGTGTAGGCTGTATGATGCTTATTGATATGATACGCTCTGATTTACCTTACGATATGTATTTCTCTTTTGTTGTTCAAGAAGAAGTAGGGCTTCGTGGCGCTAAGGTTGCGGCATATTCGGTTGACCCTGAAGCTGCGATTGTAGTTGAAGCAACAACTGCGGCAGATATTCCGACAGTCAGCGAAGAAAACCAAGTTTGCAAAATTAATGATGGTGCTGTTATTTCATTTATGGATAAAAGTACAATCTATAATAAAGAATTTTATGAGCTTGCATTTCAGTGTGCAAAAGATTTAAATGTTAAAGCACAAACAAAATCCACAATTGCTGGAGGAAACGATTCGGGAACAATCCACATAAACCGAAGCGGAGTAAAAACAATAGCCGTCTCTGTTCCGTGCAGATATCTTCACTCTGCATCATGCTTAATGGCGGTGGAAGATATAGTCTCTACTGAGAAAATTGTAAATGAACTTGCAATAAAAATTGCTGGCTGAAATATTAAATGATAGTTAATACAAAATTTGATAACGACTGCATAGAATTTTGTAAAGACAGCCCATTCGGATGCAGAATATTCGGTATCAATAAATCGTACGGAGATTATCCTAAAATATCGGAATTTTGGAAAGTCTTTGATGATAATCATAATTTAATCGGTGTTATCGGCAGGATAGATTCTCAAATTATTTTGCATATTAGAGAAAGTGTTAATTTAAAAGAGGTTTCCGAATTTATTCAAATGATTTCCGCAAAAGCAATTTTGTGCGACGGGAATATTTCTTTGACACTTCCAAATTTCAAAACGAATAGCGGAGTTGTAATGAAGTTTGAAAACAGTTATAAAAATGTTAGCAACACTGTTATTAATAATCCGCCTGCAAGAACAGTGTACAAGCTTTTGAAGTCTTGCAAAAGCGATACTTTTTTTGTTCCTGAATTTGAAGATTTTTATCTTGATTATTCACATAAAATGCGGCATGAATGTGTTCGCTCAACAGGAATATATAATGAAAATGAACTTGTTGCATTTGCAATGACAGCGGCAGAATCGTATGATTCGGCAGTTGTTGCCGCCGTATGTGTACATCCTGAATTTCGAAATAAAGGATTTGGAAGCCAAGTTGTATCGACTTTAGTTAACGAACTTACTATTGAAAATAAGTACATATATATTTTTAGATCAAAGAATGAAAATGAAGATTTTTATAAAAAACTTGGATTTTGCGAAACGGGAATGTGGAGCGAGTATACAAGAATTTGATTTTGAATTTCCGTCGGAAGGGTATAATTTATGATAGGTGATTTTTACAGCCTTAACAGCAAGCTTTTGTCAATTTCAGAAGAAGCAATGCAACTTGTTTTAAAACGATTCAATGAAATTGATGAAGTTACCGAATATAATCAGCAAAAGATGTTGTACGCTTTTCAAAAAGCAAAAGTCAGCGAAAGTTTTTTTGCCGCTTCAACAGGATACGGATATGATGACCGTGGCAGGGACGCTCTTGATGAAGTTTACAAAACTTTTTTTGATTCGGAAGATGCTCTTGTACGCCATAATTTTGTAAGCGGAACTCATGCGCTTACGGTAGCGCTTTTCGGCGTTCTTCGTCCAAACGATACTATGCTTTGCGTTACAGGAGCACCATATGATACGCTTCGTGGTGTGATTGGCATCGATAGTGATTATTCAGGATCTTTAAAGGATTTCAAAATCAATTACGAGCAAATTGAACTTGATAAAGACGGTAAGCCCGATTATGATGCCATACGTGACTGTATTAGCGAAAAACATAAGATGATATATATTCAACGTTCAAGAGGATATACGCTGCGTCCGTCGCTTTTAAACAGTGAAATAAGGCACATTGCAGAGATTGCAAAAGAAAAGTCGTCAAATTGCATTGTGATGCTTGATAATTGCTACGGTGAGTTCGTTGAAAAAGAATCTCCGATCTCTTGCGGCGTAGATTTAATGGCAGGTTCTTTGATAAAAAATCCAGGCGGCGGAATTGCTCCTACAGGCGGATACATAGTAGGAAACAAAGACTTGGTTACAAAATGTTCTTATCGTTTAACTACACCTGGAACAGGGAAAGAGCTTGGTGCAACTTTAGGAATTAACCGTGAATTGTTTATGGGTACGTTTCATGCGCCGCATGTAACGGGTGAAGCACTTAAAACGGCTGTTTTTGCGGCTGCGTTGTTTGAGCTTTTAGGCTATGAGGTTTCTCCTCGTTACGATGAATCTCGTGCAGATATTATCGAAGTATTAAAACTGCAAAATGAACAAGCGTTAATCGCATTTTGTAAAGGAATTCAGTCGGGAGCACCTGTAGATTCTTTTGTTTCGCCTGAGCCGTGGGATATGCCTGGATACGACAGTAAAGTGATTATGGCAGCTGGAGCGTTTACGCTTGGAGGTTCTGTTGAGCTTTCAGCCGATGCACCGCTTAGAGAACCGTATGCGGCATGGATGCAGGGAGGACTGAATTTTCACAGCGGAAAGCTTGGAGTATTGCTTGCTGCGCAATCTATGTTTAATGCAGGTTTGCTGAAAATATAATAAAAGCCACCGATAAATTAAAAACCCCATTTGTGGATGTATGATTAAATACTCATATCAAACAAATGGGGGAGTTAATAGAATCGGTGGCTGTTTTTATGTAGAAAAAATTAAAATTCGTCTTTAATACTTCTTAAAAAGAGTTTTGAAAGAGCACTTTTAGGCTCGCTGTTATTAAATAGTACGTCATGTACAGTTGCAACAATAGGTAACTCAACATTATATTTTTTGCCAAGTGTCATTAATGCGCTTGCTGTAGCAACACCTTCGGCAAGTTTTTCGAATTTTTCACCTTGAACATATGCCTCGCCGTATTTTCGGTT
>JAUZPX010000080.1 GCA_030705695.1 Bacillota bacterium | reverse complement strand
GTATTTTAACTATATGCAAGGGCATTTTAGCAGCGATGCTGAATTCATGAATTTTATTTATAATATTCGTGTTCGCTCACAGTTTAATATCCCAATCGATGTTAATGAGCATGACCAACTTCTTACACTTTCCACCTGCTCATATGAATTCCCGGAAACGAGAACAGTTGTCGTTGCAAGACGTATTAGAGCAGGAGAAAGCTCAACTGTTGATGTTTCAAAAGCCACTCTAAATTCAAATCCGCTGTATCCGACTGAAAAATATAAGGAGGATGGCGGAACACCTCCGAAAGTTACAGATTTCCAAACTGCTTTGGCAGCAGGTCAAATAAACTGGTATGACGGCGGTGGGAAAGTTTCAGGAAGCCAGACACTTGTTCCAAATAATCAGCCTGCAACAACTCCTGTGACAAAACCAAAGGTACAGGCTACAAATCCACCTATTCAAACGCCAACCTCTGCACCCGTTATTCAAAAGGCAACAACAGCGCCAAAGCCTGCTGCAACAAATCCACCGACTAAAGCCGCAACAACTCCTGTTCAAAAGACCACAAATCCTCCGACGGCTACAAAACCCGCAGGATAACAGACTTACTATGTATTTGGGGTGAACATTATGAAATGTCAATTAATTTTTTATCAGGCTCGCAAAACCGGATATAATGAAAGTGCTTTTCAAATGGCATTACGGAATACTCCGTTTGAAATTTCTGACATTTCATCCGCAGGAACAGCAAAAGATTTCGGAAAACAGCTTAATGAGTCTTTTCGCAATTGTGATCTCACATTTATTTGTGGAGGACTAAATTCTGAAAGCGACGAGAACATCGGAATAATTCTCTCGTATGCGATTCAAAACTCACAAATTAAGCTTAGTGATGTGAGAAAAATCAAAAACGAGATCGGTGACGACGGATATCTTGTACGAAGCGAGAACGGAACTTTAATTGTACTGCCGGACAGTCCCGAAGAAATTGAAGCCATGATAGATAAAACTCTTTTGAATTATCTTTATAATGTCTATCAGATTTGTATTGATTAAAGACTATAAAATTATTACGGGCGGGGTAATCACCCGCCTGTTCGTTTATTATATTTATATATATTGACATCATTTCTTAACCATAATACAATTAAGAAAATTACAAAATTTATGAAGATAACTTAAATGAGAGGTGAGCTAACTTTGGACAATAACGTAATTTTCAGTGTCATTCTTGTTACAGTAAGAGTTTTGCTTCCTCTTTTAGCAATAATCATTGTTTATCAGATTTTTGCTTCTATGCGCCGCCATACTAGGGATAACAAACCTCTTATTATGCTGCTTAATAAGTATACAAAAGAGCAAATCCCTGTACTGTGCTGGGAAAATTCTGTTGGCAGAAGCCGTTCAAACGATATTGTAATAAATGACCCGACCGTATCACGAACACATATTGTTCTGTTAAGACGTGACAAAGGCTGGCTTATAACTGATATTGACTCAAAGGCAGGTGTCTTGGTCAACGGTAAAAAGGTTTCTGAACGTGCCAAAGTTTTTATTGATGATGAAATAAAAATCGGGAATACAGTTCTTGTCATTCATCAGGGAACAGATTATTCAAAAAAGAATTTACAGGTTAAATATCATAAAGAACCTATTGCTCCGTTTAAGCTTTTAATGATGATAACTTTCTTTCACTTGCTAATGACATTTGGAGCTTGTTATTCTACTGACATAACGAATTTTCAGCCGTTTATACCGTTCGGTATATTTACCGCACTCTCTTGGACTATGTTTGGCGTTTCTATGCTGATAATGAACCGTGTAACCTTCGAGATGGAAAGCTTGGCTATATTTTTAAGCGGAATCGGAGTGATAATGCTCTGCCGTCAAAATATACACTCGTGCTATACACAAATTATTACATGTGCCATAGGAATGATTGCTTTTCTAATACTTATAAAATTCATTGAGGATCCTGACCGAATTACAAAATGGCGATTCGTTATTATGGGCATTGCCGTAGGCTTTTTGCTGATGAACATGGCTTTCGGCCATTTAAGAGGCGGTGAGCAAAACTGGATTCAAATCGGAGGATTTACAATTCAGCCCTCAGAATTTGTTAAAATAGCATATATTTTTGTAGGCGCCTCTTCCCTTGACATCCTGTTAACCAGAAAAAACCTGATGGAATTTATCATTTTCACTGCAATTTGCATTGGCGCTCTGTTTTTTATGGGCGATTTCGGAACTGCTCTCATTTTCTTTGTAACATTTTTAATGATTTCTTTTATGCGCTCAGGAGATTTTAAAACGCTGATTCTTGCACTTGCAGCTGCTGTTTTCGGCGGAACAATTGTCCTGCGATTCAAGCCTTATGTTGCAAATCGCTTTAAAACCTGGGGGCATGCATTACAATATGCTCAAACAGGTGGATATCAGCAAGCAAGAGTTCTAACCTATATTGCAAGCGGAGGGCTTTTCGGCGTAGGTATAGGTAACGGTTGCTTAAAATATGTTGCCGCCTCTGAAAGTGACTTGGTTTTTGGACTTATTTCGGAAGAAATGGGCTTTTTGATGGCTGTTATTATTGCCGTTTCCATTGTTGCTCTTGTGTTTTATTCAAGAGCCGTTACAACACGCAGCCGTTCGACATTTTACTCTATTTCCGCCTGCTGTACAGCAGGACTCCTTGTGTTTCAGGCAGGGCTTAATATTTTTGGAGCAACAGACGTTCTGCCGCTCACCGGTGTAACTCTACCTTTTATAAGTGCTGGCGGTTCAAGCATTATCTCATGCTGGGCGCTTCTCGCATTTTTGAAAGCTGCCGATGAAAAAACATATGCAGCAAAACGCCGTCGAACAAAAGCAATTT
Organism: Bacillota bacterium; assembly: GCA_030705695.1. GTDB lineage: Bacteria > Bacillota > Clostridia > Oscillospirales > Acutalibacteraceae > JAUZPX01. The sequence continues at coordinate 5,631 of JAUZPX010000080.1, read as the reverse complement.
CAAAATACGAAGAAGAACCCGATGACGAAGATTTCGACGAAGATTACGATGACGAATAACAAGAAAGGAGCCACCCTATGAAAACCACAAGACGACGTTCACTTTTTATTTTACTATTAACACTTGGCTTTATATTTGGGCTGTGCTACTTTATTTTTCAGCTGTCACTGAACAACGGGACATGGGTAAATCAACCGTATAACGGACATGTCAACGATAACGGCGGATTATCTCAGGCAGGCGTTATCTACGACAGAAACAAAGCTGTTCTTGCTCAAACAGTAAACGGCAAACGCACTTATAACAGCGATAAAGACACTCGCAAGGCAATGCTTCATGTTGTTGGCGACAACAGTATTAACATTTCAACTGCTGTACAAAGCATTTTTCGTAATCAGCTTTCGGGATACAATATGATTTGGGGGTTAGGACTTCCGCAAAACCTTAAAAGCAGCAAAGATATTACCCTTACATTAGACAGCAAGGCGTGTAAAGCCGCTTACGAGGCTTTTGACGGCCGCAAAGGAGCCTGTGTTGTTTACAATTACAAAACAGGCGAAGTTCTCTGCTCGGTTAGCTGCCCTACATACGACCCTGACAACCCTCCTGTTATTACTGATAAAAATGCAAAACAATACGATGGTGTTTACCTCGATAAAGCAATCTCAAGTGCTTATCCGCCCGGCTCAACATTTAAAGTTATTACTGCGGCGGCAGCTATAAAATATGTCCCCGATATTTTCAGTAAAACATTTTACTGCAACGGTAAAAAAGAAATTAGCGGTGCGAAAGTTACCTGTATGGAGCACCACGGTAACATTAATTTTAAAGACGCTTTGGCTCAATCATGCAATATTGCTTTTGCTGACATTACTCTTTTGGTCGGCAAAGATAACATGGCGCAAACCGCAAATCAAATGGGATTTAATCAGAGTTTTGATGTCAGCGGAATCCCAACTGCCACATCAAACTACAATGTAAGCAATGCAGACGATAACGAACTGGCTTGGTCAGGAATAGGACAAGCAAAAGATATGGCAAACCCAATGCAAATGGCGGTTATCATGGGCGGAATCGCAAACGGCGGAACACCTGTTATGCCATATATGATTGAAGATCAATCACCTGCTTTTTTAGGATTATTCGGCAATAACCAAAGCGGTAGACTCGGGAAGCAAATATTAGATTCTGACGTTGCCGCCAAACTTAATGATATGCTGCGTTACGATGTAACAAGTCATTACGGTGATAACATGTTTCACGGGCTGAAAGTCTGTGCAAAAACAGGAACAGCCGAAGTTGGAAACGGTGACCCTGATGCTTGGATGATAGGATATAGCCAAGACGAAGATTGCCCTCTTGCTTTTGCTGTTGTGGTTGAGCATGGCGGATACGGATACTCTGTGGCAGGTCCTATTGCCGTAGCAGCTATGGATGCTGCTAAAAAAGATATGGCACAATAATAATTGTGATTTTTATAAAAATCGTTCGATATACTCATCTTCGATTGCTTTTTACTTTATTCACGTAAATTCTCTGAATTCCTTGTTTTTGCTTTTAAAAAAAGATATAATATTAGAAAAGTAAATTACTTATCAAATAGAATTTAATAAATTAAAAGTATAAGAACTAAGGTGGGTGTTTTAGTTTATGGCTTTTATCACAAACCTTATTAAATACTTGCATTTGGAAAGGGTAAAGAAACAATGAAAACAAAGAAATATACAAAAATCGTTGCGGTTTTTTGTTCTTTGATTCTCTTCATTTCTCTTGGTATCGTAAGTCAATCTACTGCTTATGCCGATTCAACGCAATATCATCTTTCAAAGCTTAACATGAACATAAGTTTACCGAATGATATGTATGTTGTTACCGCAGATACAAGTAGTAACGACCCAATCTTTATCTATATGCTTGATTCATATTCAGATATACAAAAGTTTTTTTCGGACCGAAACGGTTATTTATATGCGGAATCAAGCGATCACAAAATGTCTATTTCAATTGTAATGACAAATGCAACTATAGATAACTATAATTCCGCTGATGCAGATACTCTAAACACAGTTACTTCAGGGTTTAATCAACAGAAAAGCATTGTAAAAAACAGTGTTCAGAAAACAAAAACAGACAATAATGTTCTATTCTTTCAAATGCAGCTTCAAGATAAAGACAGTAAGGGTGTAACTACATACGGCATTCAATATGACACCATTGTCAACGGCGAGAAAATTGATATAATTGCTTCTTCTCAGCCTGGAAAGCAACTTACTTCCGATGAAATCCAACAAGTCGGAGACATTGCAAGCACTGTTTCTTTTGACGTTTCATCATCTGTTCACAGTGTTACCTTTGGTTCTGTAATGCTTGTAATAGGAATTGTTGTAGTTATAGGTTTTGCAATATTTTTGATATACGAAGCAATTAAGCGTAAAAAAAGAGGTTACGACACTCATTATCGAAAACTGACTTTTTCAAATAACAAAGCAAATCGAATGCCAGAGAAAACCGTTTCGCCGTTCGAAGAAGATGAAGACTTTTTCGGCTTGGGACGTGGTTTAACAAAAACCTCCGCTCAAAACGGGCGCTCCGCAGGAACCGCAACGGTTACACGCCGCCCACAAACAGGAAAATCGCAAAATTTACATACAGCTCAGAACACGAAAAACTCTCAATATAAGAAAAATACTCAGGAACTTGGCGGCTTTAGCGGAATTTTACAAAAAATACGAAATCTTGCTTTCTTTAAACATTTCGGATATTTTGTCTTTAATATACGCAAAATGATGAAAAGTGGTAAAAAACCGATGAAAAAGCAACTCCCTCCGCAAAAAAAACCTGTCGACCGTAAGCCAAGAAACTATGATGTTTTTAAGGATAGCTGAGTTATGAGCAGTATATATATTAAAAATGTCCGAATCGTTGACCCATCACAAGGAATGAATCAGATTTCGGGCATTTTCATTGAAAACGGAATAATATGCCATATCGGTAACGAAGATCTCAAAGCAGACACTGTTTTTGACGGTACAGGGCTTATAGCTGCTCCTGGACTTGTAGATATGCATGTACATCTTCGTGACCCTGGCCAAACAGAAAAAGAAGATATTATATCAGGTGGAAAAGCAGCGGCAGCGGGCGGCGTTACAAGCCTTTTATGTATGCCGAATACTGTTCCAACTGTAGATAACGAAGAGACCGTAAAATATATTCTTGAAAAAGCAAAGAATGCCGATACACATGTTTATGTGGCGGCAGCAATCACAAAGAATTTGCAAAGCCGTGAGCTTTGTGATATTAATGCGCTTAAAAAAGCTGGGGCAATTGCACTTTCAGACGACGGGCGCCCCGTGGAAAACACGAAACTTTTATCGGAAGCCATGATTCTCGCAAAGCAATTAGGTCTTACCGTCACAGCACACTGCGAAGATTTATTTTTAGCACAAGGCGGAATAATAAACGAAGGCATCGTCTCGAAAGAACTGAATGTACAAGGCATTCCCGCTGCTGCCGAAGATTGCGGTACAGCTCGTGAAATTGCACTGGCTTGTGCATATGACGTACCTGTTCACATATGCCATGTAAGCACGAAAACAAGTGTTGCTCTTATCCGTGATGCAAAGAACCGAGGAGTTAATGTAACTGCCGAAACTGCACCGCACTATTTTTCGCTTACAGAAAACGAGCTTTATAAGCGAGACGCTGACTTCCGCATGAATCCTCCCTTGCGCACTGAGGAAGACCGTCTTGCAATAATTGATGGGCTTTGTGATGGCACATTAGACGCAATTGCCACAGATCATGCTCCGCATACGCAAGCGCAAAAATCGGATTTTCTTAAATCACCAAACGGAAGCATCGGCATGGAAACTTCACTTGCCGTTGGAATAACAAATCTTGTTGTACCAGGATTTTTAACGATTGACGAGCTTATTGAAAAAATGTCGTGTGGCCCTGCAAAAATTCTTAAAATTCAGGCAGGTACGTTACAAATTGGTGCTGTTGCCGATATAGTCCTATTCAGCGAAAATGAAAAATGGACTGTAGACGAAAACAAGCTTCACGGAAAATCAAAGAACACGCCGTTTAAAGGCTTAACGCTTATAGGAAAAGTAAAAACCACCATACTTGGCGGCAAAATAGTATATCAAGATAAGTGAGGATAAATAATGGGATTTGACAGATTAATCGAAAAAATTGTAGCACTTCAAAATCCGACGGTAGCCGGACTTGATCCGACGCTAGACTACATTCCGTCGCACATCAAAGAAGCTGCTTTCTTAAAACATGGTAAAACACTTAAAGGTGCCGCTACCGCTATTTTTGAATATAATAAAGGTTTAATAGATGCATTGTGTGATATTGTTCCTGCGGTAAAACCACAATGTGCATACTATGAGATGTACGGTTACGAAGGCGTTTTCGCTCTATATAAAACGATTGAATATGCAAAATCAAAAGGACTTTTTGTTATAACAGACGGAAAACGCAACGATATCGGCTCAACTATGGAGGCTTATGCAAAAGCACACTTAGGGCTGACAGATATCGACGGCGAATCATTAGAAGCTTTCGGAGCTGACGCACTTACAGTAAACGGTTACCTTGGAACCGACGGTATTGCGCCGCTTTTAAGCATTTGCAAAGAGCGTGATAAAGGAATCTTTGTTCTTGTAAAGACTTCAAACCCGTCCTCAGGCGAGCTTCAAAACAAAACTCTTTCTACAGGAAATACAGTCTACAGCGAAATGGGAAATATGTGCGAAAACTGGGGAGCCGATACTATCGGACAATACGGTTTTTCGGCTGTCGGTGCTGTTATAGGCGCTACTTATCCTGAAGAGCAAAAAGAAATGCGCGCTAAGCTTCCGCATACATTCTTTCTGGTTCCAGGTTACGGAGCTCAAGGCGGAACAGCAAAAGATATTGTTCATGCATTTAATGTGCATGGCATCGGCGCGATCGTAAATTCATCAAGAGCCATTCTTTGCGCTTGGAAAAAAGAAAACTGTGCCCCAGAGGACTACGCCGCTGCAGCACGTCGTGAAGCAATAAGAATGAAAGAAGAGCTATCTTCAATTATTGGAAAGATGGAACTGTAAATTGATTTAGCCGCAAAGAAGGTGTAAAAATGCCAATTTATGAATCTGCGGAAAATTATCTTGAAACTATTTTAATGCTAAAAAACAAAAACGGTTCAGTGCGCTCAATTGACATTGTTAACGAATTGGGCTATTCAAAGCCCAGCGTAAGCCGTGCCATGAAGCTTTTGGGCGAAAGCGAATATATCGTTAAGGATGAAAACGGATATATCAAGCTTACGGAAAAAGGCCATCAAGTGGCAGAATGTATGCTGACACGTCACACTATACTTTCAGACTTTCTTATTTCGCTCGGAGTAAAAGCTGAAACAGCAGCTGAAGATGCTTGCAGAATTGAGCATATAATTAGCCAAGAATCTTTTGATAAAATTTGTGAACTTCTTGCAAAACAAAAGAAATAACCATAATAATACAATAAATAAAAAACGGAGGCAAAAAAGCCTCCGTTTTGATTTTTTATAATTTTAAATAATTAAGCTTTTGCCATCCATTTCGGCAGGTTGAGGAAGATTCAAAATTTTCAGAATTG
>JAUZPX010000008.1 GCA_030705695.1 Bacillota bacterium | reverse complement strand
TATTGTATTTAAAACCATTTAATAAATTTGAATTAATGTTATAAATAACTTTTCCTTGACAAACCGTGAAGTTCATGGTAAACTCCTTTTAAGAACAATAAAGCAAGGCAGAAATGCTTTCACCTGTAGAGTACCGTCTGTACGGGTCAATACTAAGGATTCAGTATTATTTTCTGAATTGTATTGCATTGCGGGCGGAGAAATCTGTCCGCTTGTTTTATTGACAATAACATTATGATTCTTGGAGGTGGCTACCCATTAGCAACAAAGAACAACAGATCAACGAAGATATTCGCGACAAGGAACTTAGAATTATCGGGCCTGACGGCGAGCAACTCGGTATTATGTCTTCTGCGGATGCGCTTAAAATGGCGCTTGAGAAAAATCTTGATTTAGTTAAGATTGCTCCTCAAGCTGCTCCGCCTGTGTGTAAAATCATGGATTACGGCAAATATCGTTTTGAGCAAGCAAAAAGGGAAAAAGAGGCCAGAAAAAATCAGCACGTTGTGGAAATCAAGGAAGTCAGATTATCACTTAATATTGACACACATGATTTTAATACAAAGCTGACGAATGCCTTGAAATTTCTGAAAAAGAGCGATAAAGTTAAAGTTTCTATTCGTTTTCGCGGCCGTGAAATGGGGCATCCTGAGCTGGGTATAGCTATTATGGAGCGTTTTGCAGAGGCATGCGAAGAAGTTGCTACCGTGGAAAAGCCTGCAAAACTAGAGGGCAGGAGCATGCTGATGTTCCTTGCGCCAAGAATTAATAAGTAACCACAAAAATAGGGAGGAGAAAAACAGTATGCCAAAAATTAAGACTCACAGCGGAGCAAAAAAACGCTTTAAGCTGACAAAAACCGGAAAGGTCATCCGTGCCCACGCAAATAAGAGACATATTTTAAATAAAAAGAGCACAAAGCGTAAAAGAGGATTAAGACAAACCACTGTGGCAGATAAGACAAATGTAGCACAGGTGAAACGTCTAATTCCTTATCAATAAGCAATTTTTATTTTAAGATAATTATCCAAATTTACGGAGGGCATATATTATGGCACGTGTAAAGGGCGCATTGGCGACTCGTAAAAGAAGAAATAAAGTATTAAAGCTTGCAAAAGGCTACTATGGTGCAAAGAGCAAGCATTTTAAAATGGCTAAAGAAGCCGTTATGAAATCAGGCAATTATGCTTATATTGGACGTAAACAAAGAAAGAGAGATTTCCGCCGTCTGTGGATTACTCGTATTTCTGCTGCTTGCAAAATGAACGGTATGAACTATTCTTGCTTTATGAACGGTCTTAAGAAAGCTAATATTGGCTTGAATCGTAAAATGCTTTCAGAGATTGCAATTGCTGATCCTGAAGCTTTTGCAAAGCTTGTTGCACAGGTTAAAGGTGCATAATTTTTATAATCAGTTGCGTTCGGGTTTTTGCTCGGACGCAATCGTTTTTTGTGTATGGTGAAAACAATAATTTAGGAAGTATTTTTATGATACAAAAAATCACAAGCAGGGATAACGAAAAAATCAAACAGTCAGTAAAGCTTTTAAAAAGCGCAAAAGACCGTCGTGAACAAAACGCATTTATAATTGAGGGAGCTCGCCTTTGTGATGAGGCATTAAAAAGCGGTGCTCAAATTGAAGATGCTTTTTTTACCGAGACGGCTAGTGAAAAATTTTCTGAGCTTTTTAATAAAGCGGAATGCAGTGCAGAAAATATTCATATTGTATCTGATCAAATACTTGCCTTGCTTTCAGATACTAAAACGCCGCAAGGTATGGTTTTTACCGTGACAATGCTTGACAAAAAAAATCAGTTTGATACAATTAACAGAATAGGAAATTATATAGCACTCGAAAATATTAGCGATCCGAATAATCTTGGTACAATTTTAAGAACAGCTGAGGCTTTGGGAATCGACGGTGTAATTTTATCTGAGGATTGCTGTGATATTTATAGCCCTAAAGTTGTTCGCGGAAGTATGGGTGCTGTTTTTCGAGTGAAAGTTCAAATTGAATCCGATATGATTGCATGGATTAATAAATGCAATAGTAATGGTATGACAACTCTTGCTTCGGTGCCTGATTGTACTGCCGAAAAAATAACGGATTTACAGCTCAAAGGCGCTGCTGTTATGCTTGTGGGAAATGAAGCAAACGGATTAACTCAAGAAGCTATTCAAGCCTGCAATAGTCTGGTGACTATCCCTATGAACGGTGATGCGGAATCTTTGAATGCAAGTGTTGCCGCAAGTATCTTGATGTGGGAAATGGTTCGCAAAACAAGCAAATGAGATACTGATTTTAATTTCTTTGCAGAGAAAGGCGGATGGTTATATGAATGAAAGCACAAAATATGCCATCTGGATTTCTCAGGCTTTGGGGTATGCAAACCCAAAGGTAAAACGTATTATCGAGCTTTATAAAGGTTTTAAAGAGTTTTATGAAGGCGGCAGGCAAGAATGGATATTGTCTGGTGTTTTATCGCCTAAGAACCTTCAAAAGCTTGAAAGTACTCCGCTTAATGTTGCTGATCCAATAATAAATCGTTGCCGGGAGCTTAAATATGACATTATCTCCATTGGAGATAACGAATATCCTGTGGTTTTGCAGGAGATTTTTAATCCGCCGGCAGCACTTTATGTTTCAGGCAATTTACCCAATGTTGATAATCGCTTTACAATTGCCATAGTGGGAACAAGAAAATCATCTTTCTATGGTGTTAAAATTGCATATGAGTTCTCATATCATTTAGCAAAAGCAGGCTCGATAATCGTAAGCGGTGGAGCATTAGGAATTGACAGTGCCGCCCATAAAGGATCATTATCGGCAAACGGAGACACCATATGTGTGTTAGGCTGCGGAATTCATAATAATTATCTGCAACAAAATGAAGCACTTCGAAAAACAATTTCAGAAACAGGAGCGCTTATAAGCGAATATCCGCCAGATTACCCTGTCAATAAAGGGAGCTTTCCTGTTCGCAACAGAATTATCTCAGCTTTGAGCAAGGCAGCACTTGTTGTTGAAGCGGGAAATAAGAGCGGCTCGCTGATTACGGCTAATTTAGCTTTGGAGCAGGGAAGAGATGTTTTTGCTGTTCCAGGGAGCATTAATTCATCGGTTTCCGCAGGTACTAATGAGCTGATTAAAGTTGGTGCAATTCCTGCAACAACGTATCGTGATATTTTGGAAGCTTATGAAACGCAATATGAGTTTAATGAAATAGATGACAATCTGAAACCGATTAAGCCTGAAGATTTTCTGACGAAGAATATCTCAAAACAGACAAAACAAGTTCGAAATGTAAAAATACAAAAAGCATCGGAAAAGCCTTTTGAACAGCCGAAAAAACAAGTGGACTTATCAGGCTTGTCCCAAGCTACGCAAAATGTGTTTAATTTTCTTTCTGAAGAACCAAAGCATATTGATACTATTATCTTAGAGTTGAATCTTCCGCCAAATCAAGTTGCTCAGGCGCTTACAGAGTTGGAACTCGTTGACGCCGTTACACCGCTTGCAGGGCGAAGTTACTGCATAAAATAATTTTTTAATGACATATATTATTTAACAGAACAATCGGAGGGACATTAATGAGCAAACTAGTTATTGTTGAGTCTCCTGCAAAAGCTAAAACTATAAAGAAATATCTTGGAAGCGATTATGAAGTAATCGCATCAATGGGACATATCCGTGACCTGCCGAGCGGCAGACTTAACGTTGATATAAAGAATAATTTTGCTCCTAAGTATGAAGTAATTAAAGGGAAAGAAAAGCTTGTTGACGAAATCGTCAAGCTTTCAAAAAAGAGCAACGATATTTATCTTGCAACCGACCCTGATCGTGAAGGCGAAGCTATATCATGGCACCTTGCATATCTTTTGGGGCTTGATTTGAATAATAAAAATCGTGTTGAATTCAATGAAATTACAAAAACAGGCGTACAAAAGGGAATGGAGAATCCCCGAGAGATAGATATTGACCTTGTAAATGCTCAACAGGCACGCCGAATTTTGGACAGACTTGTAGGTTACAAGCTTAGTCCGTTCTTGTCACAGAAAATTCGCCGTGGATTGTCGGCAGGGCGTGTGCAGTCAGTCGCAGTAAGCATTATTGTGGATCGTGAAAATGAAATTCGCAAGTTTGTGCCTGATGAGTATTGGTCTATTGATGCAAAATTGCAAGGCAAAGGAATTCGCAAAGCCTTTGATGCAGCTTTATACGGAGATAAAAACGGTAAAATTAAGATAACAAACGAAGAAGAAGCGAATAATATTCTTGAAGGAGTTAAAGACGCTGAATTTAAAGTTGTAAAACTTAAAAACGGAACAAGAAAGAAATCTCCTGCTCCTCCGTTTATAACATCTACTCTTCAACAGGAAGCATCACGTAAATTAGGTTTTCAGTCTAAACGTACAATGCGTATTGCTCAGGAATTATATGAGGGCGTTGAAGTTGAGGGAATGGGAGCAGTCGGTCTTATTACTTACATGAGAACCGATTCTCTTCGCATTTCCGATGAAGCTATTACTGAAGTTACAGAATATATTAAGGGAACTTACGGAGATAAGTTTTTGCCTAGCAAACCGAGGTTTTTTAAATCACGCAGCAATGCTCAGGACGGACATGAGGCTATTCGCCCGACAATGCCGAACTTATCACCTGAAAAAGTAAAAGCCAGTCTTTCTTTAGATCAATATAAGCTTTATAAATTAATCTGGGAGCGTTTCACTGCTTGCCAAATGGCAGACTGCATTCAGAAAACAACTCAGACCGATATAGAAGCAAACGGATATATTTTTAAGGCCTCGGGTTATCGTGTTGAATTCGAGGGATATACCGTTTTGTATGTTGAAGGAAAAGACGAGGACGATGAAAAAGCCACTGAGCTTCCACGCTTGGAAGAAGGCATGGCACTTGTCGCTAAGGAAATCATTCCGAATCAGCATTTTACCCAGCCGCCTGCACGCTATACGGAAGCATCACTTATCAAGGCTCTTGAAGAAAACGGAATTGGACGTCCGTCGACATATGCTACGACTATTTCCACAATCACAAGCCGTGAGTATGTTAAGCGTGACGGCAAAACACTCTTTCCTACCGAGCTTGGCGAAGTATCGACAAAGCTTATGAAAGAGCGTTTTCCGAAGGTTGTTAATGTGAAATTTACAGCTCAGATGGAGCAGAATCTCGATACCGTTGAAAGCGGTGAAACCGAGTGGGTAAGTATATTACACGATTTTTACGGTGATTTTGAAGAAACACTTAAAAAAGCCAAAGCTGACTTAGAGGGCGTGAAAATTCAGTTGGAGGAAGATAAGACCGACTTAATTTGCGAGTTCTGCGGACGGCAGATGGTTGTTAAATTCGGGCGTTACGGTAAATTTATAGCTTGCCCTGGGTACCCTGAGTGCAAAAATATCAAGAAATTTGTAAATGAAATAGGTGTGGATTGCCCGAAATGCGGCGGCAAAATCATTGAACGCAAAACAAAAAAAGGCAAGCCATTTTACGGTTGTAATAACTATCCGAACTGCGACTTTGTTTCCTGGAGCGAGCCGTCAAAAGAAAAGTGCCCTCAATGCGGTGAAATTTTATATATTAAAAAAGGCAAAACGCCTAAGCTTTTCTGCTCAAAAGAGGGTTGCGGATACGAGAAAAAGGTCGAAACATGAGCATTAATGTCATTGGTGCAGGTTTAGCAGGATGCGAGGCGGCTTACCAAATTGCGAAGCGCGGGATAAATGTAAAGCTTTATGAAATGAAACCGCAAAAGAAATCTCCTGCTCATCACAGCGATAATTTTTGCGAGCTGGTTTGCAGTAATTCATTAAAGGCAAATCGTGTTGAAAGTGCGGCAGGTCTTTTAAAAGAAGAAATGCGAAAATTAGATTCGCTTATAATGCAATGTGCGGATTTATGTACCGTTCCGGCTGGAGGAGCACTTGCTGTTGACAGAGATTTGTTTTCTGCAATGGTTACAGAGAAAATCCGAAACAATAAGAATATAGAAATAATTTCTGAAGAAGTAACAAAAATTCCTCAAAACGGAATAACAGTTATAGCAACAGGACCGCTTACAAGCGAGGCGTTATCGTCTGAAATTACTTCATTCTGCGGAGGGGCACTAAGTTTTTTTGATGCCGCTGCGCCTATCGTTACGTTTGAAAGCTTATCGATGGATTCTGCGTTTTTTGCGTCACGATACGGTAAGGGTGACGGTGATGACTACATAAACTGCCCTTTAAACAAAGAAGAATACGAAGCTTTTTATAATGAATTGGTACAAGCTGAGCGTGCGCCTTTGCATGACTTCGATGTAAACAATCCAAAAGTCTATGAGGGTTGTATGCCTGTTGAGGTTTTGGCAGGACGAGGCATTGATACGTTAAGGTTTGGTCCCATGAAACCTGTAGGACTTACAGATCCGAATACTGGGCACCGTCCTTGGGCGGTTGTTCAGCTTAGAAAAGAAAATACTGTGGGTTCGCTTTATAATCTAGTTGGCTTTCAGACAAATTTAAAATTTAGCGAACAAAAACGTGTTTTTGGAATGATTCCTGCGCTTAAAAATGCGGAATTTATGCGTTACGGTGTTATGCACCGCAATACTTTCCTCGATTCTCCGAATGTACTTAATGCTGATTTTAGTACAAAAAAACGGAATGATTTGTTTTTTGCAGGGCAGATTACCGGAGTTGAAGGATATATCGAGTCGACGTCATCCGGGCTAATGACTGGGATAAATGCCGCACATCTTCATGAAGGAAGAAAAGCGTTTATTTTACCTGTAACAACAATGATAGGTTCGCTTTCAAATTATATTGCACAGGGGAGCGCTGCAAAATTCCAGCCTATGGGTGCTAACCTTGGAATTTTACCAAGCTTAGATGAACAAATTCGTGATAAAAAGATCCGAGCCGAAAAAATAGCGGAGCGTTCGCTGAGAGATATTGAAGAAATAATGAAAAAAGGTGAGCTTTTGTGAAAATAATTGTTGACGCTTTTGGCGGTGACAATGCACCGCTTGAGATAATCAAAGGTGCTGTCGAAGCTAAAAACGAATTCGGTTTTGAATTGATTCTAGTTGGAAAAAAGTCGACGATTGAAAAGGTCGCCGCAGAAAACGGCATTTCTTTGAAAGACGTGGTTATTTCAGACGCACCTGATGTAATCTCTATGGAAGATGAGGCAGGTTCAATTTTAAAAGCAAAGAGCGAATCGTCAATGGCAGTAGGATTAAAGCTTTTAGCGGCTGGCGAGGGCGATGCTTTTGTTACAGCAGGCAACAGCGGCGCAATAGTTGTTGGTGCGACATTCCTTATTAAGCGTATTAAGGGTATAAAACGCCCTGCGTTTGCACCGATTTTGCCGAATACAAAAGGCTGTTTTATGCTTATGGACAGCGGCGCAAATGTTGATTGTCGCCCTGAAATGCTTCAAAGCTTTGGAATCATGGCATCAATATACATGGAAAAGGTTATGGGGATTAAAAGTCCGAGAGTTGCGCTTGCAAATGTCGGCGTTGAAGATCACAAAGGCGGAGAGCTCCAACAAGCGGCTTATAAGCTGTTAAAAAGCAGTCCGATTAACTTTGTCGGCAATGTCGAGGGAAGAGATATCCCATACGACTCCTGTGATGTTCTTGTGGCTGACGGATTTTCAGGCAATCTTATTGTAAAAACATATGAAGGCGTAGCTATGGCGCTTATGGATAAAATAAAAGGCGTGTTTACAAAAAATGTTAAAACAAAGCTTGCCGCCGCCATGGTGCTTAAAGAAATGAAAGAAATGAAAAAGGAGTTCGACTATAACGAATATGGCGGAGCTCCTATTATGGGTGTTTCAAAACCCGTGTTTAAAGCTCACGGAAGTGCAAATGCTAAGACAATAAAGAATGCCATTCGTCTTACTATGCAGTATGTTAGCAGCAATGTGATTGAAGAAATCACAAAATCTTTGCCGAACAGTATTGATATTAATATTTGATTAACTCAGAGGTAAATTTTATGCTTGAATTGCAAAAAGAAATCGGATATGAATTTAAAGACATATCTTTGCTTAATACAGCACTTACGCATTCTTCCTATGCAAATGAACTTAAACATAAATCTGCTTGCAACGAGCGTTTAGAGTTTTTGGGAGATGCTGTGCTGAGCATTGTTGTGTCTGATTATATTTTTAATTTAAAGCCAGCACTTCCTGAGGGTGACCTTACAAAGCTGCGTGCTTCTCTTGTTTGCGAAGAAAGCCTCAGCCGCTATGCAAAGATGATTCATATGGGAAAGTATCTTATGCTCAGCAAAGGAGAACGCAACACAAACGGCGCAGAGCGTCCGTCGATTCTCTGTGACGCATTTGAAGCGTTGATTGCCGCTATTTATCTTGATGGTGGTATGGAAGCTGCAAAAAAGCATATACTACGGTTTGTTGTTCCTGATATAAAGTCGAAAAAGCCTGTAGGTATGCAGGATTATAAGACAAGCCTTCAAGAGATTGTTCAAAAAAACCCTGGTGAGCAGTTAACTTATGTGCTTGTGAGCGAGAGCGGCCCCGACCATAATAAGCATTTCGTTGTTGAAGTGCATTTAAACAGCAATGTTATTGGAAGAGGCGGCGGAAAAAGCAAAAAATCTGCTGAACAGCAGGCTGCACGTGAAGCTTTGGAGTTGATGGGATATTAATATGCCGAAACATGCTAATATTGCTGTTTTTGTACCTCATGCGGGTTGTTCGTATAAATGCAGCTTTTGTAATCAAAATGAAATTACGGGAATAACAAACCCTCCTGATGCAAATGAAGTTAAAAAAGAGATTGAAAGTGCTCTAATAAATTTGAAAACTGCGCCCAAAGACAGCGAGATCGCTTTTTTTGGTGGCAGCTTTACAATGGTTGAACGCAGTTATATGCTTTCGCTTTTAGAAGCCGCATACCCGTTTGTAAAAGACGGCAGTGTAAGCGGAATACGAATTTCAACACGTCCTGACGGAATAGATGATGAAATTCTCGGTATTCTTAAAGAATACGGCGTAACGACTGTTGAACTCGGCGCACAGAGCATGGATAATAAAGTTTTGCTTGCCAACGGCAGAGGGCACACAGCAGAGGACGTTATAAAAGCTTCAAAGCTGATAAAAAAATACGGTTTTTCGCTTGGGCTTCAAATAATGACAGGGCTGTATAAAAGCACTCCCGAAAAAGATTTTAAGACAGCACTTAAAATCATAAAGCTTAATCCGCAATGTGTAAGAATATATCCGACCGTTGTTCTGAAAAATTCTAAGCTTGCAGAGCATTATGAAAACGGAGAGTATGTTCCTCAAACACTGGAAGAATCGGTGGAGATTTGTGCGAAAATTCTTTTGCTGTTTGAAAAAAGCGGAATTGATGTATTGAGAGTAGGGTTGCACGACAGCCAAAGCTTATGCAGCGAATCGGTTGCAGGTGCATATCACCCTGCATTTCGTGAATTATGCGAAAGCAAAATCTTTGAAAATTTATTTGTAGAGAAAGTCAAAGAACAGAATATAAATAACGGAGATGTTATCGCAGAAATAAATCCGAAATCACTTTCAAAATTTATCGGGCAGCGTAAGACAAACCTTGTGAAATGGGAAGAATTAGGGTATAATATTCAGATAAAGCTTAATCAAAATTTAGATAAATATGAGCTTGATTTAGAGGTGAAACAGTGCTTTTAAAATCCCTTGATATACAGGGCTTCAAAACCTTTCCGGATAAAACAAAATTAAAATTCGATAAAGGCATAACAGCCGTTGTCGGTCCGAATGGAAGCGGAAAGAGCAACATAAGCGATGCTATTCGCTGGGTGCTTGGGGAGCAGTCTGCAAAGACATTGCGCTGTTCCAAGATGGAAGATATTGTTTTTAACGGTACTGACATCCGTAAAAAGCAAGGTTTTTCCGAGGTCACTCTTACTATCGAAAACAAGGACAGGCTCCTACCGTTTGACAGCGATGATGTAGCTATTACACGTCGGTATTATCGCTCGGGAGAGAGCGAGTATTTAATAAATAAAGCGGCGGTTCGTTTAAAAGATATAAACGAGCTTTTTATGGATACAGGTCTTGGCCGTGACGGCTATTCCATGATTGGTCAGGGCAAGATTGACAGCATTGTTTCATCAAAAAGCGAGGAACGCCGTGAGATATTTGAAGAAGCGGCAGGAATTTCCCGCTGCCGTTACCGCAAAGCTGAGGCGGAACGCCGTTTGAAAAACACAGAGGATAATCTTTTTCGATTAAAAGATATTTTAATCGAGCTTGAAGAGCGTGTAGGTCCTTTGAAAATTCAAGCGGAGAAAGCCGAGAGCTTTCTTGTTTATTCAGAAGAAAAACGTGGGCTCGAGATTGCCTTATGGCTAAATACGCTTGAAAAATCAGGCTCTGTTCTTCACGAACAAGAGAATAAAATCGCAATTGCCAGAGCGCAATATGACGCTGTTTTAGAGTCTCTTCAACAAATAAACGAAGAAACCGAAGCGAATTATCTAAAAACAGGTGAGTTTGCTTCTAAAATTGATGAAACACGACGTGAGATTTCGTCTTATGAGGAAAAGTGCGCCGAAAAGCGTTCTGCCGTTTCAGTTTTGGAAAATGATCTTTTACATAACAGCGCAACGATAGAGCGTTTAAAAAGTGAAATTGAAAACGTTGACGAAACATTTAACACTCTTGAGCAGTCAATTGAAGAGAAAAAGACTAAAATTACAGAAATAGAAAAAATTAAAAACGAAAAACAGGAAAATTATAATGAAGCTACAGAAGAGCTGAATTCTTTGCATTTAAGCTCAAGTAAATCGTCGACAGATTTACAAGAAATTACAACAGAGCTCTCACAGCTGAATGTAAAATCTGCCGATGCACGTGTAAGCGAAATCACAAGTGCATCTTCAATTTTAGAGCTTGAAACAAGAATTTCAAACCTGCAATTAAGCAAAGCAGCAAAGGTTTCGCAGCTTTCGGAATTAAATAATGCATTATCAGATTATGATCTGATGTTAAAAAACACAAACGAGCGTACAGAAACGCTGATGAATGCATTAAAAGGATTGGGAATTCGTCTTTCAAACAGACAGTCACGGGTGAATGATTTAAAAAGCACGGCAGATAAGCTGATGCTTGATGTATCGGAACGTAACCGTCGAACTCGTTTGTTAGAGGAACTTGAACGTAATTTAGAGGGCTTTTCGCACAGCGTAAAAATTGTGATGAGCGAGGCGCAAAAAGGCAAGCTTGGCGGTATTGTAGGTGCAGTATCTCGGGTGATTTCCGTGCCGAGTGAATATACGGTAGCGATTGAGACGGCTCTAGGAGCCGCTATGCAAAACATCGTTACTAACACCGATGAGGATGCTAAACGTGCAATTTCTTATTTAAAAGAGCATGATGGAGGTCGTGCGACTTTTTTGCCCGTATCTACAATTAAGGGCAGTGAATTAAACGAAAACGGCTTGGATGATTGCTATGGTTTTATTGGTATTGCAAGCCGTCTGTGCTCATGCGATGCTAAATTTACAAATATTTTGCAGTCACTTCTCGGACGAATTGTTATTGCTGAGGATTTAAATTCCGCTGTAGTTATTGCAAAAAAATACGGTTACCGTTTTCGTGTAGTAACACTTGACGGTCAGGTAGTAAATGCCGGAGGTTCGCTGACAGGCGGTTCTTTGGCACGAAATTCTGGGCTCTTAAGCAGACAGAGCGAAATCGAGAAAAATAAACAAATTGCAATTGAGTTAAGCAAAAAATACGAAACCGCAAAAGCAGAACTTTTAGAAGCGGAGCAGGAATTTGCCGCAGTTGAAGCCGAAATACTCGGAGCCAATGCAGAGCTTCAGCAGGCAACACATGAGCAGATTCAAATTTCCTCAGAGCGTAAAAATTGCGAAGCGGAAATCTGTTCTCAAACTGCTGCTTTAGATGAAATCGAAAAAGAATGTTCAGTTGCAGCTGAGCGCATTGAAGGATTAAAAGCAACAAAGCAAGAAGCTTCCAATATTCTTGCCGAATTCAGTGAGAAAATAAAGGCGGCGGAAGCAAAAATCGAGGAACTTTCAGGAAGCAGAAGCCGTTTAAAAGAACAGCGTGACGCGTTATCTCTTAAATTGCAGGAGCTTCGTCTTGAAATCGTTGCAGCAACAAAGGACATCGAGCAGGTTGAAGCGGAAATTAGTTCAGCAATCACCGCAGGTGAGAACCATAACGAACGAAAGTCGAAACTTTTCGAGGAAATTAGTGAAGTCGAAAATAAAAACAAAGAAATTTCCGATAATATCAATACATACAATGATGAAATAGTTAAGTATACGGAAACTGTCAAAGAACTGAATGAGAAAATTGAATCGCTTGCAAATGAGCAAAGCGAAGTTGAAAAACGTTCTGTTGAGCTGCGAACTGCAGAGCGTGAAAAAGCAGATGAGCGAGAAACAACGGGAAGAGAGCTTTCACGTTTGGAAGAGCGAAAAATTAATCTGCAAAATCAGTATGATGAAATAATTTCAAAGCTTTGGGAAGAATACGAGCTTACACGGCGTGAAGCCGAAGAACAGGCAGTAGAAATTGAAAGCGTAATAGCCGCAACAAAGCGTTTAAATGAGCTAAAAGCCAAAATTAAGGCATTAGGTACGGTGAATGTCGGCGCTGTTGAAGAGTATAAGGAAGTTTCAGAGCGTTATACGTTTTTGAGCGAACAAGTTGCCGATGTTGAAAAATCAAAAAATGATATTTTGAAATTGATTACAGACCTTAACAAGCAAATGCGAGATGTTTTTATTGAAAGTTTTAACGATATTAACGAACATTTCGGCAAAATATTTACAGAGCTTTTTGGAGGCGGCAAAGCCTTTTTGCAGCTTACAGATTCGCAAGATATTTTAAATTGCGGAATAGAGATTGCCGTGCATCCCCCTGGTAAAATTGTCGTGCATTTAGATGCGCTTTCAGGCGGCGAAAAGGCACTTGTTGCCATAGCGCTTTATTTTGCAATTATGAAAGTGCGGCCTGCACCGTTTTGTGTTATGGATGAGATTGAGGCGGCACTCGATGAAGTTAACGTAGACCGTTTTGCGACATATCTCCGCCGTATGAACAAAGATACACAATTTATCGTAATTACTCACAGGCGTGGCACAATGGAGGAAAGTGACGTTCTTTACGGCGTTACGATGCAGGACAAAGGCGTTTCGAAACTCCTTGAAATGCGGGCTTCCGAGGCACTTGCACATGTTTCCTCAAAGTAGTTAATCACTTAAAATTAAAAAATATAACTGCCGTGAAAGGCGTGATTTAAATGGGATTTTTTAGTAAAATTAAAGAAGGATTAAAAAAGACAAGAAGCAGCGTAGTCGGGCAGATTGACTCTATGCTTAAATCCTTTACAAAAATTGACGAGGAACTTTTCGAGGAACTTGAAGAGCTTCTCGTAATGGGCGATGTCGGTATGAATACAGCTCAGCATATCTGCGATGAGCTTCGTGTACGTGTTAAAAAAGGCGGTATTACCGACCCATCACTTATTCACGGATTACTCGCCGAAATTACTGCCGAAATGCTTCGTGGAGGGCAGGAGCTTACTCTTAACACAAAGCCGTCGATTATTCTTGTTATTGGAGTCAACGGCGTTGGCAAAACAACGACAATCGGCAAAATGGCAGCAAATTTTAAGCGTGAAGGCAAAAAAGTTGTTTTGGCGGCAGCAGACACATTCCGTGCAGCTGCAATTGACCAGCTTTGCATATGGGCTGAGCGTGCAAATGCCGAAATAATTAAACAAGCTGAGGGCTCTGACCCTGCGGCAGTGGTATTTGACGCTATCAGTGCCGCTAAAGCAAGAGGAGCCGATGTGATTATTTGCGATACGGCAGGCAGGCTTCACAATAAAAAACATCTTATGGATGAGCTTCATAAAATCAGCAAAATTATTGACCGTGAATTGCCTGATGCCGACAAGGAAGTATTACTTGTTTTGGATGCTACCACGGGACAGAATGCTGTAAATCAGGCACGTGAATTCAAAAATTCCGCAGGAATAACTGGAATTGTTCTTACAAAGCTTGACGGTACCGCAAAAGGCGGCGTGGTGCTTGCAATAAAGGAAGACCTTGGTGTTCCTGTTAAGTTTATCGGTGTCGGTGAACAAATCGACGATCTTCAACCGTTTGATCCAGATGAATTTTCAAGTGCGCTTTTTGCAAAAGACGGTGAAAAGGAATGACAAAGTTTATTATAGCAACAAACAATCCGCATAAATTGCAGGAGATGTCAAGGATTCTTGTTCCACTGGGGATAGAAGCAATATCTGCAAAAGAAGCAGGATTTGACCTTGATGAAGTCGAAGAAACTGGTACGACCTTTATGGAAAACTCCGTAATTAAAGCAGAAGCTGTTTTTTCAAAAACAGGTATGCCTGCAATTGCAGATGATTCAGGGCTAACTGTTGATGCATTAAACGGTGAGCCCGGTGTTTATTCTGCTCGTTATGCATGCGAGCATGGAAACTCCGAAGCAAATATTGAGAAGCTTCTTTTAAAGCTTAAAGATGTTCCGCTTGAAAAGCGTTCGGCACAATTTGTAACTTCAATTTGCTGTATTTTAAAAAACGGTGAAAAGATTTTTGCAAACGGTACATGCTCAGGCACAATAGGCTTTGAAAAGCGTGGTGAAAGCGGTTTCGGTTATGACCCTGTGTTTATTGCGGAAAGCGGAAAAAGCTTTGCTGAATTAAGCGACAGTGAAAAAGACGAAATCAGCCATCGTGGGAATGCATTGCGTGAGCTTTCAAAAAAACTGAGTGAAATCATAGTCAATTAACCTGAAAACTGTACAGCCTTAGCGGACTATTTTCCGCTGCGCTGTGTTGTCGTCGTCGGAATCCTACAGGATTCCATCCTCCTCCGCCTTGCGCATCAAAAAATCGCCTCGCAAATCCTAGTACACTTTTCAAGTTAATTGACTAAAAAACAGAAAGATATAGGTATTCATATGGCATTAACAAGTAAACAGCGGGCGTTTTTACGTTCTTTGGCAAACCCGATTGACACAATTTTAATGGTTGGAAAATCAGGTATGAGCGAACAAATTATAAAGCAGGCAGACGATGCACTCAAAGCACGTGAAATTATTAAAGGCAAAGTACTTGAAACCGCAGAAATTACTCCGCGTGAGGCTGCGGATGAAATTGCTTCCCAAACACATGCGGAAGTTGTTCAGGTAATCGGCTCGAAATTTGTTTTGTATCGTAAAAATACTAAGGAGCCGCAGATTATTCTGCCGAAAGCCTCAAAATGAGCAGGATGAAATTAGCCATGCTGGGCGGAAGCTTTAACCCAATTCATAATGCCCATGTTATGCTTGCTGAGCGTTTTGAAGAGAAATTGCAGTTTGATAAAGTGCTTGTTATGCCGTCAAAGATACCTCCTCATAAAAGCATAACAGAACTTGTTTCTGAGGAGCATAGGCTTAATATGTGCCGCTTGGCTTGTGAAAATTTTGAAAAAGCAGAGGTTTCAGAGATTGAGCTTCATAGAAGCGGGGCAAGCTATACGGTAGACACACTTATCGCTTTGAACCAAATGTACGGTGAAAGCGAGATTTATCTTATCGTTGGTGCAGATATGTATTTGACGCTTGAAAGTTGGAAAAATGCTTCAAAAATCTTTGAGCTTGCTACAATTTGCACAGCGCCGAGGGATGAATCCGATTATGAAATCCTGTTAAATTATTCAAAAAAGCTGAATATTATTGGTGCTAAATCAATAATACTGAAAGAACATATTGCCGATATTTCTTCAACTGATATTCGGCAAATATTGAAGGACGGCGGCGATATTGGTTCGTTTGTTTGTCCAAAAGTAAAAGAATATATTATAAAACACAAATTATATGTGTAGGAAGTGATATATTTTGAAGTTAGATGATTATAAAGAAATTATACGCTCGAGGATGAGTGAAGAGAGGTATATTCATTCAATTAATGTAGCAACAGAGGCAGTTTTTTTGGCAAAAAAATATGGTGCAGACGAAAAGAAAGCGGAAATCGCAGGGATTCTGCATGACATAACAAAAGAAACACCGAAAGAAGAGCAGTTGCAAATAATTGCTATGGATGGTATAATTTTGGACGATGTCGAAAAAGCGGCACCAAAGCTTTGGCATTCTATTTCAGGTGCGGCTTTTATTAAAAATCAGCTGCAAATTACAGACGAAGATATTATAAATGCAGTTAGATATCACACAACGGCACGGCAGAATATGTCTCTTTTAGAGAAAGTTATTTTTGTCGCCGATTTTACAGGTGCAGAACGTAATTATCCCGGTGTGGAAATTATGCGGCAAAAGTCCTATTTGGGGCTTGAGGAAGCTATGGCGTTCGGGCTTTCTTTTTCAATCAAAGATTTGGCGGAAAGAAATAAACCTATTTGCCGATGCACGATTGATGCATTTAATCAGATTATTATTGGGAAGTGAAAATATGACAACACTTGAGCAGGCAAAAGAAATAGCAAAAGCATTAAACGGCAAAAAAGCTGTGAATATTAAAGTCATAAAAATTGAGGATGTTTCAATCCTTTCGGATTATTTTGTTATTGCAACAGGTACAAGCAGCACTCATGTTAAAGCTCTTGCAGATGAGGTTGAATATCAATTAAACGAAATTGGATATTCTGTAAGCCACGTTGAGGGTTATCGTTCAAATTCATGGATTTTGCTTGATTTTGTCGATGTTATCGTTCATGTATTCTCTGATGAAGCAAGAGAATACTACGACCTTGAGCGTCTTTGGAAAGACGGCGAAGAAGTAGATATCAGCGCAATTTTGAAAGATTAAGCAGGAGGCATTGCTTTGAAATACGATCATAAACCCGTTGAAAAAAAGTGGCAGAATATTTGGGAAGAAAAAGGCGTTTTCCATGCAGAAACAGGCGGTGATAAACCGAAGTTTTATGCGCTTATCGAATTTCCTTATCCTTCGGGGCAAGGATTGCATGTAGGCCATCCTCGTCCGTATACGGCATTGGATGTAGTATCAAGAAAACGCAGGCTGAACGGCTATAACGTGATTTATCCGATTGGCTGGGATGCATTTGGACTGCCTACCGAAAACTATGCTATAAAAAATCATATTCATCCCGAAATAGTCACAAGAGATAACGTAAAGCGTTTTAAAAAGCAGATTCAGTCACTTGGAATCTCCTTTGACTGGAGCCGTGAAATAAACACGACAGACCCAGAATATTACAAATGGACTCAGTGGATTTTTATCGAGCTGTTTAACCACGGGCTTGCATATAAGCATGAAGCGGCAGTAAACTGGTGTACTTCCTGCAAATGCGTTTTAGCAAATGAAGAAGTAGTAAACGGTGTTTGCGAACGCTGCCAGAGTGAAGTTGTCCGTAAGGTAAAATCTCAGTGGATGTTAAAAATCACAGAATACGCAGAGCGTTTAATAAACGACCTTGATCTTGTCGATTATCCTGAGAGAGTTAAGGCGCAGCAGAAGAACTGGATTGGACGTTCAACAGGCGCAGAGGTCGATTTCCAGACAACTACAGGCAGCAAGCTGACTGTCTATACAACACGACCGGATACACTTTTCGGCGCTACATATATGGTAATTGCGCCCGAGCATCCGTTTGTAAACGAGTTTGCCGGTAAAATTACGAATCTTGACGAAGTAAAAGCTTATCAGGACGCTGCCGCAAGAAAATCTGATTTTGAGCGCACAGAACTCGCCAAAGACAAAACAGGTGTCCGTTTAGAGGGCGTTATGGCGATAAATCCTGTGAACAATAAAGAAATCCCGATTTTTATTTCTGACTATGTGCTTGTTTCATACGGAACAGGTGCAATCATGGCTGTTCCTGCACACGATACTCGTGACTACGATTTTGCCAAAGCGTTTGATTTGCCGATTATTGAGGTTGTTGCAGGCGGAAATATAGAAGAAGAAGCTTTCACCGACTGCGCAACAGGAATTATGGTAAATTCTGGTTTACTTGACGGTCTTTCCGTTGAAGAAGCAAAAATTAAAATCACACAGTGGCTTACTAAAAACGAAGTAGGACATGCTAAAGTTAACTATAAATTGCGTGACTGGGTATTCTCACGCCAACGTTACTGGGGCGAACCTATTCCAATTGTTCATTGCGAAAAATGCGGATATGTGCCTATTCCTAAAAGCGAATTACCGCTGAGATTACCTGAGATTGATTCTTATGAACCAACGGAAACAGGCGAATCTCCGCTTGCAAACATTACCGAATGGGTTAACACAAAATGTCCGTGCTGCGGTGGAGATGCAAAGCGTGAAACCGACACTATGCCTCAGTGGGCAGGCTCATCCTGGTATTATCTGCGCTATATGGATCCGCATAACAGCGAGGCGCTTGTCGGCAAAGAAGCTATGGACTACTGGAAACAGGTTGACTGGTATAACGGCGGCATGGAGCACACAACGCTTCACCTATTATATAGCCGCTTCTGGCATAAGTTCCTTTATGATATCGGCGTTGTTCCAACAAAAGAACCGTATGCCAAACGTACAAGTCATGGAATGATTCTAGGCGAAAACGGCGAGAAAATGAGTAAATCCCGTGGCAATGTCGTAAATCCCGATGAGATTGTCGAGGAATACGGTGCAGATACAATGCGTATGTACGAAATGTTTATTGGTGATTTTGAAAAAGCCGCACCGTGGAGTGCTTCGGGAATCAAAGGATGCCGTAGGTTTATCGAGCGTTATTGGAATTTGCAAACGATAATGACTGGCGATACAAAAATTCGCCCTGAACTTGAGTCGAATTTCCATAAGACGATAAAAAAAGTAGGCGATGATATTGAAAACATTAAATTCAATACAGCAATTGCCGCTTTAATGGCTTTAATTAACGATATTACGGAAACAGGTTCAATCACAAAAGAAGAGCTTCGTATTTTCTCGATTTTGCTCAATCCGTTTGCTCCTCATGTTACCGAGCAGGTTTTAGAGGACTGTAAGCTAAGCGCTTGTATGATTACAGATGAATCTTGGCCTGAGTATGACGAAGCCAAGTGCAAAGACGATACTGTTGAGATTGTTGTGCAGATAAACGGAAAAACACGTTCAAGGTTTATAATTTCATCAGATGCTTCAAGCGATGAAGCAATTTCGGCAGCAAAATCTGACGCTAAAATTGCCGAAGCAATTAATGGCATGACAATTATTAAAGAGCTTTATGTAAAAGGAAAGCTTGTGAATTTAGTCGTAAAGCCTAATTAAATATTAAATGAGATTGCATTTGCAATCTCATTTTTTAAAAACCACAGAAAAAGACCATTCTAAAT
The DNA here is from genome assembly GCA_030705695.1 of Bacillota bacterium. Classification (GTDB taxonomy): domain Bacteria; phylum Bacillota; class Clostridia; order Oscillospirales; family Acutalibacteraceae; genus JAUZPX01. The sequence continues at coordinate 7,520 of JAUZPX010000008.1, read as the reverse complement.
CTAAAATTTAGAATGGTCTTATCTATTTAGGAAGACTGAATAAATGTTCAAAAAACTCAGTCAACATATTCTTTCCCATGTAGCGCCTTTAATATCATATTAGCACACATGTAAATATTTCCACCGCCGATTGTTATTACAAGATCGCCCGGCTTTGCGTTTTCACAAATGTATTTCGAAATTTCTTCAAAAGTGTTAAACCAAACGCTGTTTTCTATTTTATCACAAATATCTTTGGAAAATACATTATATGTGTTTTCTTCACGCACAGCAAGAATTTCTGCAAGTACAACCCTGTCTGCAAGAGAGAGTGCCTGTGCAAATTCATTTAAAAACATCGCTGTTCTCGAATAAGTATGTGGTTGAAATACTGCCCATACTTGATTAAATTCCATGCTCATAGCTGCTGTAAGCGTAGCTTTAAGTTCGGTGGGGTGGTGGGCAAAATCGTCGGCTACGGTTATTCCGCATGGTTTTCCTAGAATTTCAAATCGACGGTGAACACCTGTAAACTTATTAAGATTTTCTGCAATTGCTCGTGGTGTAACACCTAAATAATGTGCCGTGGCAGCAGCTGCCAAAGCATTATAAATATTATATTTTCCCGGAACGGCAAGCTCTATTTCAGTGATTTTTTCAGATTTATACATTAGGTCAAAATGCACATGAACGCCGTTTTCAATACTGACATTTGAGGCATAGTAATCGTTGTTTTCGTTAAAGCCAAATGTGATTTTCGGCAGCTCGATATCGCTGACAGTTTCCATGGTGTTCGGGTCATCGCCGTTTAAAACAAGCAATGAGGTCGTTTGTTTTGCAAATTGATGGAATGATTTTTTTACATTATCGAATGTTTTAAAGAAGTCAAGATGGTCTGCATCAACATTAAGAATTATAGAAATAGCAGGTGTAAGCTGTAAGAAAGAATTTACAAATTCACATGCTTCGCACACTAGAATATCCGATTCGCCGACATAGCTGTTGCCACCGATAAACGGTAATTTTCCTCCGATAATAGCGGATGGATTAAAACCGCTCCCAATTAATATCTGTGAAAGCATTGCTGTCGTTGTCGTTTTTCCGTGAGTACCCGATACAGCAATCGAACGGCGATAGCGTTTCGCTACCAAGCCAAGCATTTCAGCACGTTCAAGCGCAGGAATACCTCGTTTTTCTGCTTCAAGAAGTTCAGGGTTATCTTTGCGGACTGCCGCTGTATATACTACGAGATCGGCGTCACCTATATTTTCGGCAGCATGCCCCATAATGACAGGAATACCGTAGCCTTTAATACGTTCAAGTGTATCGGAGTCATTCATATCGGAGCCGGATAGTGAAAATCCCTCGGCATTCAGAATTTCCGCCAACGGACACATTCCTGATCCGCCGATTCCTATAAAATGTATTTTCTTTACATTATCTAAAATATCTTGACCCAAAAATGACCACTCCCAAAAGCTTTTGACTTACTAGATAGTCAATTAACTTGAAAACTGTACCGCCTTAGGGGAATATTTTCCGCTGCGCCGTGTTGTCCTCGTCGGAATCCGACAGGATTCCATCCTCATCTGCCTTGCGCATCAAAAAATCGTCTCGCAAATCCAAGTGCACTTTTCAAATTAACGACTATACATTATTATATTGCGAAGAATGAAAAAAATAAATACATTTTAAAACTTTTTTTCTTTTTTATGGTATAATGTTAGGGAAAATAACGGAAAAATGATTTTTGGGGCGTTTATGAATATTAAAAAGAATGATTTAATTAATCTTAATATCAACGGCATGACTTCTGAAGGCAGCGGCGTAGGTCGCACAGAAGACGGTATTGTTATCTTTGTGCCGAATGCTGCCGTCGGCGATGAGTTATCTGTAAGAATTGTAAAAACTCATAAAAAATATGCTTTCGGTAAAATTGAGTTGATAATAGCTCCCTCCGAGGACAGAATCGAAACAGATTGTCCGTATTCAAAGCAATGTGGCGGATGCGTCTACCGCCATATAAGTTATAAATCTGAGCTTGAAATCAAGCAAAATAAAGTCAGAGATGCAATAACAAAAATTGGCGGACTTGAAAATGTAAAAATCAATCCTGTTATAGGTGCGGAATCGCCGAATAATTATCGCAATAAAGCACAAATACCTGTCGGATGCTCGCAAGACGGTAACGCAATTTTAGGTTTCTATGCTTTTCATAGCCACAGAATAGTGGATTGCCAAAGCTGTCTTTTGCAGCCGCCTATTTTTACCGATGTCATGAACGTCGTTAGAAAGTATATTAAAGAAACAAAAGAAAGCATTTACGATGAAACAACGCATAAGGGCAATCTTCGCCATCTTTATATTCGCTATGGGGAAGTCACGGGAGAAATTATGGTTTGTCTTGTGATAAATTCTGAAAAAATAAAAAATGAAGCCTTGCTTGTAAACCTGCTTTCAAGCGAAATACGAGGATTGAAAAGCATTGTTTTAAATACAAACAAAGAGCAAACCAATGTGATTTTAGGCTCAAAAAACCATGTAATTTTCGGAAGCGAAACGATCACCGACGAACTTTGCGGATTGAAATTCAAAATTTCTCCATTGTCGTTTTATCAAGTCAATCGTAGACAAGCTGAACGTTTGTATAATATAGCAAAGAAATATGCTTCGCTCTCAGGAGAAGAGATTCTGCTCGATTTATATTGCGGCACAGGAACAATCGGGCTTACTATGGCGCATAAAGCAAAAAAAGTTATCGGTGTTGAATTGGTTCCTCAGGCGATAGATGATGCAAGAAAAAATGCGGAGTTAAATAAAATTAATAATGCACAATTTATTTGCGGTGAAGCAAAGAAAGCCGCCGCCGACATGAAAAAGCAAGGGATTAAGCCTGATGTTGTTGTGATCGATCCGCCACGAAAAGGCTGTGACAGCGAGCTTATCACGACTGTTATGGATATGGAACCAAATCTGATTGTTTATGTTTCATGTGACCCTGCAACTCTTGCACGGGATTTAAAGCTGTTTACGCAATATAAAGCGGAAGAATGCACGCCTGTCGATATGTTCCCTAGAACGGCGCACGTTGAGTGTGTGGTTTTGATGTCAAGGGTATACGAGTTGTCAATTTAGATGTTTTTTGATTTTTCAAGTCGAAGTGGATAAATGGTTTAGCAATGGCTAACCGACTTAACCAAAATATACTTAGATGTTAGTTAGTCTTGGTGCCGAGTTAGAAGATAAATTTTCGTTTATAGGGAAATTAGTCAGTTCGAAAAATTTTAATTGCAGACTATTTATATTACAGGAGGTTGTAGTATGATGCCTTCTCATAGAAGCCCAGAAAGAAGAAACCGCAATATTGGTACAAAAATGTCGGGTTATAAAAAGCAAAGTAGATTTAGAATTGCATATCAAAACCAAAAGCCTTTTTATGCAAATATTAAAATACAAGGGCACTGCCAAAAAACAGTAAACGGCAAAATATACAATTTTATAGTTGAAAAATTGAAACCAAACTACACATATACTTGCAACATAGATGAAATTTGTGAAGTATTAAGTCATTGCCCAGATAATGAGATAGAAGGCTTAAACTTAATTATTCTTCGTCAACCAAAGCAAAAAGAAGAAATTTTAAATCCATGTTGGGGCAGATTTATATACAACTTTGATTACAATGGTGTGTTGCAGCCAGCTATTATTCTAGAAGCAATTAATTTAAATAAGGAAATAAAAATAAAAAAAAGCGAACTCTCACCATCATTTCAAAAAGAATTGCAGTTCTTGCAATTAGAAGGAAATGAAATCACATTTGATAAACGCCAAATAACAATCAAGATGACTTTTCAATCTGCAAAAAACACGCAGTTATACAGAACCTTATTACATGAAATTGGACACTACGTTTATTATAAGAATGGATATGTTGCCAATGATTATGAAGTTAAAGAAACATATGCTAATAACTACGCAAAGAGAATAAGAAAAACATTTTAACTATTTAAATCACACAACTTTCAATTTGTAAATGAACATGTAATTATTAACATCGAAAGTGTTTTTTGCTAAAATAAATTAGTATAAAAGGAGATTTGTATGAAGAATTTAAGAGATGAATTGAAACAAATGAAATATGAGCTTGATTTGATACAAATAATATATTGTGATAAAGAAGAAGCTAAGAAATTCAGAAAAATGGAAAATGAAAAAATACCTCTTCCGTATGATGTGAGCAAAGATGAAGTTAATAATTTTTTTAGATACATAGATACCGATTTATCTGAACAAGAATTAAATCAATTATTTATGTTACGTAAAATATTATATCTTCGTACAATTAAAAATATTTTGATTTTCTTTGTTGTAATTACAATAATATTTTTATTAATCTCTCTTTTTTGTTTTCTTGGCCTTATTTAGATAAATTAATTACTTCTTGTAAAAAGCATTTAATTTAGCAATCTATTATTGAAATGATAAAAATAAAAAGAGGAATACAATGAATATTAAGACGATTGAAATGAACGGCCTGAAAATTGCAGTTGTAAACAGTTCGGAAAAGCTAATTTTGAATGCCCAGTCTGCCTTGGACTTTATGATGACAGTTCGGTATGAAACGGGAAGCACAAATATTGTAGTATATAAAGAGGCTCTTGCAGAGGATTTTTTTATTTTGAGTTCTCGCCTTGCGGGAGAGGTATTACAGAAATTTATTAATTATCATACTAAGCTTGCAATTATCGGCGATTTTTCAAATTACGAAAGTAAACCATTAAAAGACTTTATATATGAAAGCAATAAAGGCAAAGACATTTTCTTTGTTTCCTCTGAAGAAGAAGCGATAAAAAAATTAAGTTGTGTATAGAAAACATTTGGGATTAATATACGCTAAGCAAAAAATTTGTTTAAAAAATATTAAAAATAAAAATTGGAGTGCTTTCTATATGGAAAAGCAGCCTGAAAATGAATTGAAATCACCATCGCAACTTATTGATGAGAGAATTGAAGAGCTAGGTGACTGGCGTGGTTGTATGCTCTCAAAGATTCGAACTTTAATCAAAAATGTTGACCCAGAAGTTATTGAAGAATGGAAATGGCGAGGGACTCCAGTATGGTGCCACGACGGGATGATCTGTACGGGCGAGACTTATAAAAATATTGTAAAAATAACTTTTGCAAAAGGAGCGTCTTTGAACGATCCTACTCATATTTTTAATTCAAGTCTTGACGGGAATGCCAGAAGAGCTATCGATTTCCATGAGGGCGACGTAATAAACGAGGAAGCATTTAAGAAGCTCATAATTGCTGCTATACAATTAAATGAAACCAAAGGCAATGCTTTGCGTAAGGATGAGCTACTTTAATAAAAAATTCTGTGCCTGTTAGGATTATTTCTAATGAATTCTTTAGGTGATTTTCTGTGGATATGATATAATAAAAAGTATTCAAATATAAGCAATGTGCAGATAAATCACCACTATTTATGAATCTATCCCTTAGGAGAAAGTTAGTGAGTAAAGTAAAACAAGACAAAACAAATAAAAATAAAAGAATAAAAGATACTGAATTTATTGTTACAAATTACAGCGGACTATTAGATTTTTTATTAATCACTCTGAATAAAAAGTCAAGAAATAACATAAAATCTTTGCTTTTATACAGAGGGATTTCAGTAAATGGGCGGATTATAACGCAATTCGACTATAAACTCAATCCTGGGGATACAGTTCGGTTAGTTCCGACATTAAATCGAGAAAAAAACCAGATAAATACGATTGATATTGTATTTGAAGATGATGATTTGATTGTCATCAATAAGCCATCTGGTATGTTGTCAATAGCTACCGATAAAGAAAAAGAAATTACTGCTTATCATTTGCTGAGCGAATACGTAAAAAAGAAAAACAAAAAAGCACGTATATTTGTAGTGCATCGGCTGGATCGTGACACATCCGGGGTGCTAATGGTTGCAAAAAACGAGGAAATGAAATTTGCGTTACAGGATAATTGGTCAGAATTGATGTTGGAACGTGGATATATAGCAATCGTGGAGGGGCAGCTTAAAGAAAAGAGCGGTAGAATTCGCTCTTGGCTTAAGGTGACGAAATCACTGATTGTGTATTCAAGCAATGAGGCTGGTAATGGCCTGGAGGCAATTACGAATTATCAAGTTATAGATGAAACCGAATACTATTCTTTGCTTAAAATTCAACTGGAAACAGGACGTAAAAATCAAATCCGTGTGCATATGAAAGATTTAGGGCATCCTGTTGCAGGAGATAAGAAATATGGTGCTAAAACCAATCCAATTAAGCAGTTAGGTTTGCATGCTTATAAGCTGAAGTTTAGGCATCCGTTTACTGATGAAGTCATGTGCTTTGAAACAGAGACACCTAAAGAATTTAATTCTATATTTAAGAGGATCAATAAACCTCTTGGTGATAACTAATAGTTAATTAACTATTAGCAAAAATTAATAATGTCCATTCTAAAATTATTATAAATTTAAGGAGAAACCGTGAATTTTAAAGAGCTAAACATAATTCCATCTATTTTGAAGGCATTAGAAAAAGAAAATTACAAGCAACCAACACCAATACAAGAGCAGGCAATCCCACCCGTTCTATCAGGCAGAGATTTACTTGGATGTGCCCAAACCGGAACAGGAAAAACAGCAGCATTTGCTGTACCAGTATTGCAGCTTCTTAGCGCTGAAGCCAGAATTAAAAATGAAAAGCGAAAAATCCGAGCACTTGTCTTAACACCAACAAGAGAACTTGCCTTACAAATTTTCGAAAGTTTTCGTACATATGGAAAATACACAGACATGCGCTATGGTGTTATTTTTGGCGGCGTTATGCAAAAGCCGCAGGAGCGTATGCTGCAAAATGGAGTAGATATACTTATTGCAACTCCTGGCAGGCTAAATGACTTACTTAACCAGAGACTTGTCGATTTGCAACATGTTGGAATTTTTATTTTGGATGAAGCTGACCATATGTTAGATATGGGTTTTATTCAGGATGTAAAGAAAATCATTGCTTTAATGCCCAAAACAAAACAAACGCTTCTTTTTTCCGCAACAATGCCTAAAGAAATTTCAAAAATGGCAGAAACAGTTTTAATTGATCCTATAAAAATAGCTGTTACACCTGTATCTTCGCCTGTCGAAGTTATTGACCAGTCTCTATATTTTGTCGATAAAAGAAACAAAACAGATTTATTACTAAATGTTTTAGAGGATACGTCAATTGCCTCTGCATTGGTTTTTACCCGTACGAAGCACGGAGCAGACAGAGTCGTTCGTGATTTGTTAGATGCAAAAATCAGCGCACAGGCTATACACGGCAATAAATCTCAAAATGCCAGGCAATTAGCATTAAATAGTTTTAAAAATAAAACAACACGAGTGCTTGTTGCAACAGATATTGCTGCAAGAGGTATTGATATTGACGAGCTGTCTCATGTTATTAATTTTGATTTGCCAAATATTCCAGAGACATATGTTCATCGCATTGGACGAACAGGAAGAGCAG
>JAUZPX010000079.1 GCA_030705695.1 Bacillota bacterium | reverse complement strand
TGTAACAGATGCACTTGTAAAAGTACCGCTGTATTTACGGATCAAAGTACCAAATGCTGTTAAGCTGTTAACAACTTTAGTGTTATCATAGCTAAGAGTTTGGGTTTGACCATCGTCTGTATTACCGAATGTGAGTCCGCCTGTAAAAGTAAACGCACATGAATAATAACCGTTTCCTGCATCCATCATAAAGCTCTTACTTTTTGCTTTGCAAGCAGCAAGAACATCTTCCCAAGTTTTTGCCTGATCGGCTGAAACAACGCTCTTATTGTAGAAGAGAACATAACCGTTATCGCCTGTTTCCGGATATGCATAAATTTTGTTATCATATGTGCAAGCAGTAACAGACATTGGAACGTTGTCGCTCTTTATTGTATCTGTATTTTTTGCAGCTAGAAGAGCCGGGTAAAGTTTTACAAGCTGGTCGGAAACGAAACCGAAAACATCAGCTGCTTTTGTCGGGTCTTTCAAAACATCAGCCGGAGCTGAGCTTTCAGAATCCGCGTTACATGTGATTGTGATTTTCTTATCTGGGAACAAGCTAGTAAATGTCTTGCACTGTGTTTTTAAAAGCTTTAAAGCTGCCTGCGGTCCCCAAACAGTTAAAGAAACGTTATCTTCTTTACCCATAATTTTGTCTTCATCAGCCTTTGAATACGCAACTCTGGATGTAACGCTGGCTGTTGAACTGGTGCTACTGCCGCAACCTGCCAATACAGATACTGCCATCATTCCTGCTAATGCAAGAGCGACAATCTTTTTTGTCTTTCCAAACATAGAGTAATCCTTCTTTCCATAAAATAATAATAGCTTGACACATTCGTGCCAGAATAAACTGAAGCGGCTTGTCTATTGTAGAAATATTACAATATTATTACAGAAATAATAGCAACAAACTCGCTTCAAAACATCAAACAAATAATAGCACACGAGAAGTTTAATTGCAACTATTTTTATATAATTTTATTTATATAGATATTTTATTTCTAAATTTTTAGTTAATATCACTATAGAATCTCTAATATTTCATTTATATTAAACTAAAACAATCGTTTTTTATTAATTTTTACCCAAAAACGTATGTTTATATTAAGCTATAATGATTTTTTAGTGTATTTTTTGACATAATTTATTTGACTTGATTATTATTATGTTGTAAATTATTTGTATTATTAAAGGAGAATGAATATACCATGATTTTACTGGAATTATTAAATGGAATAGACTGCGAAATCACACAAGGAAATCTGGAAATCGACATAACAGATATAATTTATGATTCCAGAAAAGCAATTCCCAACTGTGCGTTTGTCTGCTTAAAAGGTTATAATCTTAACAGTCATGATTTTGTAGACGCCGCAGTAACAAAAGGTGCAAGTGTAATCATTGCCAGTGATAAGATTACCGCACCTGAAAATGTTACAATCATTATGGTTGAAGATACCAGAAAAGCGTTAGCTTTGTTGTCATGTAACTTTTTTAGGAATCCTGCCAAAGAACTTGTTACTGTTGGCATTACAGGCACAAAAGGCAAAACAACAACAGCGGCTATGATTCGCTCTATTCTTAATCATGCCGGGATACCTACAGCAAGCATTGGCACTCTTGGTATTCTAATGGGCGAAAATCAAATAAAAACCGAGAATACTACGCCAGAATCGTATGAAATTCAAAAGGCAATGCGTGAAATGGTAGACATTGGCATTAAGGCCGTTGCCATCGAAGCCTCTTCCCTGGGCTTAAAATGGCACAGAACAGATGGGTTTGTTTTTGATTATGGCGTATTTACAAATTTTGCAGGTGATCATATAGGTCCTTCTGAGCATGCAGATATGCAAGAATATATGGAATGCAAAAGCATGCTGTTCCGCCAATGCAAACTGGGACTTATCAACATTGACGACAAACATTTTTTAGACATTATCAAGGATCATACATGTGAAATTGAAACTTACGGCATGACTTCAAATGCAATGTTAACAGGGTATAAAGATGAACTTATTGCCAAACCAGGATTTCTTGGAGTGCATTTCAATACGAAAGGCATTATGGATCTCTCGGTTGACGTAGGAATTCCAGGACGTTTTAATGTTTACAATGCACTGGCTGCCATTGCGGTTACACGTCACTTTAACATAACTGATAATGATATTAAAATCGGTTTAGAGCAGGTTTGCGTAAAAGGACGAATCGAAACTGTTCCAATACATAAAAATTATACACTTATAATCGATTATGCCCATAACGCTATGAGCATGGAAAACGTTCTTGGAACTTTGAAAGCATATCATCCAAAAAGGATCATTACAATGTTTGGCGCCGGAGGCAATCGTCCTAAAAGCCGCCGCTATGAAATGGGCGAGGTTTCGGGTAAAATGTCAGACTTATCTGTCATTACCGAAGATAACTCAAGATTTGAAGATGTTCTTGATATTATTGCCGATATTAAACAAGGCATAGACAAAACAGACGGTAAATATGTAGTTATTCCCAATCGGCCCGAGGCAATTAAATATTGCATGGATATTGCAAGAGATGGAGATATCGTTGTCTTGGCAGGAAAAGGTCACGAGGACTACCAAGAAATCAAAGGCGTAAAATATCATCTTGATGAGCGAGAAATAATTGCTGAAATTTTAAAAGGAACTTAAAAATATGCCAAAGGGACAAAATCAAAAATTAAAGTTGCTGTATCTCATGAAAATTTTGTCTGAGCAAACTGACGATCAGCACGGCATAACGCTTTCAGAACTAAAAAAAGCGTTGCTTTTCTATGGGATTCAAGCCGAGAGAAAAAGTTTATATGATGATATTGAGTCTCTTCGACTATATGGAATTGATGTAGAATTCCGAAAATCGAAGTCCTTCGAATATTACATTGCAAACCGTGCCTTTGAACTCCCTGAACTTAAACTTCTTGTAGATGCTGTACAGTCCTCAAAATTTATTACTCACAAAAAATCAAATGAACTAATAAAAAAACTTGAAAATTTAGCAAGTGTTCATCAGGCTCAGCTTTTACAGCGCCAAGTCTTTGTGTCAAATCGCATTAAAACAATGAATGAAAGTATTTATTATAATGTGGATAAAATACATACTGCTTTAAATGAAAACAAAAAAATAAACTTCCAATATTTTGAGTGGGCTGTTGATTTCGGCGGTACTGAAAAAGTTATAAAAAAGCTTCGCCATAACGGCGAAAAATACCGTATTAGCCCGATATCTCTTGCATGGGATGATGAAAACTATTATTTAATAGGTTTTGACAGCAACGCGAAAATCGTCAAACATTTTCGTGTGGATAAAATGAAAAACATAACTCTGCAAAACGAATCCCGTGATGCTGAATGCTCATCAGAACGCTTTGATTTGGCAATATACTCTAAAAAGACTTTCGGAATGTTTGGCGGTCAGGAAGAAAATGTAAAGCTTAGTTTTAAAAATGATTTAATTGGAGTAGTTGTAGACCGATTTGGAAAAGATATTTTTATAACAAAAAATGATGATGACAGCTTTATTATCTCTGTAAAAGTAATGATTAGCCAGCAATTTCTGGCTTGGGTATTCAGCTTTGGAGATAATGTGAAAATCATTGAACCACAAAAAGTTATTGACCAATACAAAACAAAAATTGCAGAAATTTTGAAAGAATACAAATAAATATTGAATTTTTTATTTTTCTCTTTTTACAGTCCGTTTTATCGTACACACGTTCCCTTATAATAAAACTATAAGGGGGGCGAAACAAATGCTTGAAGCTTGTTTACTCGTTTTTTTCGCAAAAGCAATGGGATATATTTTTAAATTGCTCTTTTCGAAAAGACGAAAAAAATACTGATATGATAATTAATGTTATTAAGGGCCTGCGGTAAGCTTCGCAGGTCCTTGATTTTTTAAGAATTAAAAGATGATTTTTGCCGCTTTCGTATAACAAAAAACTCTAAAAGCGTAATTACCAATGCTCCGAGTGCATCTTCAATAAGATCCTTCATTGTATCGAAAAGTGCAGCCCGTCCGACAAGCGGAGTACCGTCCTCAAGCATGTATTTTTGCATATTAAGCTTTAAAAGTCCGTCACAGGTAAATTCGTAAATTTCCCAAATAGTTCCTAGCGACAATGCAAAACAAAATGCAAATACTGCAACAAAAACAGGGCTTAGCTTTATTTTTACTTTTTCATGCTCGTTCAGCACATCAATAATGAAAAATCCAAGTGCACCAAGCGATGCACCGCTGAAAGAATGAAGGATTGAATCCCAATAAGGAATTCTGTAATAAAAGCTTCGAACCTCACCCAGATAAATTGCGCAAAACAGAAAAATCAAATAAATTATATATAATAACGGTGGGATTTCGAGCTTAATCCTCTTGCTTAGAATTGACGGTAAAAACATTGCTAAAATCCCAAGAATACACTGAAGCAGCATTAAAGTATAGTCGCTTTTCAGCTTGCCGTGCGCAGTTGTGGGGCTTGCCCCCGGCGCAGCCATCACAATATTTACAATTGCATATACAATTGACCCTATGAGCGATAAAAACACAACAATAAAAACAAATTTTTCCCAGTCAATTTTCCGTTTCAGCTTCATCTCTTTATCCCCCTTTTTAATTTATTTAAAATTTTTTTACAAATTTAGGAAATAGACATTGCATTCCTTGGGCATAATATAGTCGCAAACATTTTTACAAAAAAATAAATATTAATTTTTTAGCCTTTTCTGTTTTCTGCGGCAAGAAATATGTTATAATATTTTTTAACCCTCGAAAGGAATGTCACATGAAAAAATATAATCTGTTTTTCATATGTATATTGATTTTAGCTGCCTTATTATCATTAAATGCAGTACTAAAAGCAAATACACCCGCGCAAAATTCTCAGAATACAAATAATAATATTGTCGCTACAGTTGTTGTAACAACACCGACTAATCTTAATTCGCATGTTCAAATAACTTTAAACCAATCGTCTATATCTCTCGAACAAGGTAAAAGTGTATTACTTACAGCTGTCACATCACCTAGTGATGCTTTGAATCGTCTTGTTTGGAAGTCATCAGACCAAAATATTGCCACAGTAGATTCAGGCGGACGAATTGACGGGCTTCAGCCAGGTTCTTGCAGTATAACCGCTGCTGTAGATAACACAATAGTTTCTTGTGATCTTCAGGTTACCGCTAAAGATACATCTGCTACCTCTCCGACTGAAACTACAACCGCCACTTTCGGGAATCAGGATACTTTAGCAAAAAATTTAAAAAATAGCGATAAAAATCCATATTTAATTAAAGTCAATCGTGAACAAAACGTTGTAACTGCTTATACTTACAACCAAGATGGAAAATACACAATACCTGTACGTGCTATGGTATGCTCTACAGGAGATAATACTCCTGACGGCACTTATACTACAGGCTATCATCAAAAATGGAACTATCTGTTCGGCGATGTCTGGGGTCAATACGCTACTGGAATCACTGGGGAAATTTTATTTCACTCCGTACCCTATAAGAAAAGCTCTCCTGATTCCTTAGTTGCTTCTTATTACAATCAACTTGGTACAACCGCATCTATGGGTTGCGTACGAATGGCTGTAGCAGATGTTAAATGGGTGTATGATAATTGCCAAGAAGGCACGACTGTTGTAATCTATGAGGACAGCAACCCAACACCGCTGCAAAAACCGACGCCAATTAAGGTGCCCGACAACGATACATGGGATCCGACAGATACAAGTAATTCGAATAACCCGTGGAACAGCTGCAAACCTTCGCTTTTAGGTACAGATGATATAGTATTGTCGAAAAACGCATCATTTAATATAATGCAAAATGTTTCAGCAAAAGATACATGCGGAAATGATATCACAGGAAAAATAACTGTTCTTGGAAATGTAAATGTTTATAAACCAGGAACGTACAAGCTGACATATTCAGTTATCGACGTTTTGGGCAGAACCGCCCAGTCCGACAGAATCGTAACTGTAAAAAATTCATAATAAAAATATTTGTAAAGGCTGCCGTTTGGCGGCCTTTTTATTATTCGAAATCTTTAATATTCATGCTTTGCCCCAGCATTTGGAAAAGCAAAGAAACAATAAGTCCTGAAATATTCATAACGGAACAAAGCAGCAATTCAATCATATCAGACGGAACACTCGGAAAAATGCTGACAAGCGAACCAAGCATAAACCCGAAAACGAGCCAATATCCAAGACTGTAATATTTCTCGAAAATACGTTTAATAAGCTTTGAGCAAAGTACCATTCCAATGCAGAATCCGATAGCCGCAGGCATAGCATCAAGAACATTCATTGTACTGACAGCGTGAAGCAACGGAGTATATACTCCGAGCAACATGAGAAGCATTGAAACACTCATTCCGGGAATAATCCCGGCAGCCCCTGCTATTCCTCCGCAAACTAGCATATAAAGGAAGTTGTTCGGGTTCGCAAACGGGACAGTATCAAACCTTGCAATAAATCCGCTTGCGGCGGCAAAAGCAAATGCCAATACAATAGCTATACCGTATTTTTTCTTGTATTTGTTTTTGGTTGCATTCTGGTAAACAGCAGGCAGGCTTCCTGCAATCAGCCCAATAAACAATGAATATGCCGAAACAGGATAAACTGCAAAAAACCATTTTAAAACTCTTGCAAGAAAAAGTATACTAACCCCTGCACCAATTGCAAGTGGAAGCATATATATTACATTTTTCTTTAAATTCTTTAACGGATTTGCGATTATTCCGATGAGATCATCATAAATCCCCATCATAACGGCAATAACGCTTCCGCTTACTCCGGGAGCAATTATACTTGCACCGATGAAAAAACCACATAAAAAACGATAAAATAAGCCTTTTCCCTGCCGAATCATTTAAACAAACTCCTTTGCTTTACAATTAATCAATTGTACGTCCAAAACAGCTTGTTTATGACTAAGACGGGTTTTTGAAGATATTCAGCTTTTTATTATTTCTTTAGACGGTGTTACATATACGGTTTTATTATTTGTATAAATAACCATTCCCGGTTTTGCACTAGAAGGCTTTGACACATATCTCACCAAAGTATAATCAACAGGTACCTGAGCGCTATCTTTTGCTTTGCTGTTATATGCGGCAAGCGATGCCGCTTCAAGAATCGTTGAGTCAGGCGGTGTCTTCCCGTCCGTGACAATAATCGTATGCGCACCCGGTATATTTTTTGTATGAAACCAAATATCATTTTTTTCGGCAGTCTTTAAAGTTAGTTTATCGTTTTGCTTGTTGTTACGGCCAACTAATATTATAAAACCGTCACTTGATACAAATTGCACTGGAGGCAACGGAGCAGGCGGTTTTGCTTTGCCTTTTTGCCTTTTTACATATCCCTCATCCATAAGCTCTATTCGTATTTCAGAAAGCTCACGCTCGGAAGAGGCACGGCTCAACGAGTCAAACACAGTATCGAGATACAAAAGTTCATCATTGCCTTTTTGCAGCTGTACTTTTAAAATTTGCTCGGCAGTTTTTGCTTTGCGATAATCTTTATAATATTTCTGTGCATTTTGTGTAATTGACAACGCAGGATTCAGCTTTATTCTGACAGGTTTCATATCGTTATAGAAATCCTCGACTTCAATAAACGGAGAACCTTTTTCATATTTATGAATGTTCGCCTGCAATAAATCTCCGTAAATACGAAGCTGCTCACGGTCGACAGAACGTGCAAGCTCCGCTTGCTGTGTATTGATTTTGCGAGTAAGTCTTTCCTCGGCATTCATCAGAAGTCTTAGTAAATCCTGAGATTTTACACGCATCCTGTCTATTGAATCACGTTCAAAGTAAAACTCGTCCAAAAGCTCACTAAAGCTTTCTGTTTCCTTTACGACTGCTGAAGTTCCATACTGCAAAATGTTCATAAACGAAAATTCAATCGGCTTTTGTTTAATTTCAATTATCATGTATGGCTTTCCGTTTGCATTTTGCGCAGCTTCGGCTGTTCTTTGCAAAAAATACCGCAAACGGCTTTTTTGATTTTCGGTAATTTCTTTTGCATTTATTTCTGCGCCGCTGCCACTTCGAAACTCAATCTCTCGGCACACCACAGGAGATACGCCCTGTAAAGTATTCAAAATTGCTTTATTTAAAGAAATATCCTTATCAACTTTTAAAATTTTGTCAATCACAATATCAATTGATGTTTCAAGAATATTTATCTTATCCTGTTTTGGCGGAAGTTCATACTTTAAGTTCGGCAGAACAAGCCTCTGCGATGACATTGATAAATCAACACGTTTAAGCGCGTCAATAATCTTCTGCTGCTCGTCAATTAAAATCACGTTGCTGTATTTGCCCATAATTTCAATTGCAAGCGTTAAAATTTCGCTCTCGCCAAGCTCATTGATCGTTGAAAAATCAAGAAACATAATCCGTTCGAGCCCATCGCCCCGAATATCAATAAGCTTACCGCTGCCCAGACGTTTACGCAGAAGCATACAAAACATCGGCGGACTTTGCGGATTTTCAGGCGCATATTTCGTAAAATGAATTCGTGGTGAATTTGCCCTTGCTGAAAGCAAGAGCTTTTTGTTTCCGTTTTTTGTACGCAAAGAAATTACAAGCTCCTCCTTGTTAGGCTGATAAATCTTATCAACCTTTGAGCCTGTAGCTTCACTTTTTAATTCATACATAATATGCTGCAAAAAAATGCCATCAAGAGCCATGTTTACACCTAATTGTTCGAAATTCTCTAACGTTTACAGACGAAATAATCCGCCGTAATTCTATATTTA
>JAUZPX010000078.1 GCA_030705695.1 Bacillota bacterium | reverse complement strand
TCCGGCGATGATGAAGGTGACGAAAAAGGCAATGACGCCGAGCATCGCATAGCCGATGCTGTCAAAGGTGCTTGACCCGGTCTCGCCGTAAAGGTATTCGGTCTGCATCGAAGCGCCCGGGGAGAGCGATCGCAGGGCGTCGGCGACGGATTTTTGAACCAGTCCGGTTTTGGTCGCGTCGTAGGAGCGGAACAGCAGCGTGAGGCCGCCGTTTTCGGAATAGATCAAGGCGTCGGTTTGTTCGTCTTCGACCAGTTGTTTGCCCTCGTCGAGCGTGACGGTTTTCACGGTGACGCCCTGTGCTTCGATTTTTTCGACGATCACGGGCTGCACATTTGCGGCGGCAACGGACGGCTGATAGCCCGAATCCCCGACCAAAAATAAAACCACGGTGAAAATGGCGCCCGGGGCGATTAAAAAGAGCGCGAGCGAGCGCTTGTCGTTGAAAATCTGGCGGATGATACGCCTGGCGATATTCAGCGTTTTCATGCGTTTTCCACCCCGTTTTCGATAAAAATCTCCTCGATGGAGTGATTTGCGGTGCGTGAAAGCAGGACGTCGAATTGGTCGCAGGCGATCACGCTGCCGTTATAAATCAGTGCGCAGCGGTCGCACATCGCGGCCTCGTCCATCACATGGGTGGTGATGATGATGGTCTTGCCCTGCGCTTTGAGCGCGCGAAACTGCGCCCAGATTTTTTTACGGAGCAGCGGGTCGATGCCGACGGTCGGCTCGTCGAGAATCAGCAGACCGGGTTCGGCTAACAGTGCTGCGGCGAGCGAGAGTCGCTTTTTCATACCGCCCGAATAGTTATTCACCAGTTTTTTGCCGTCATTGTCGAGCTCAACGAGTTTCAAAACGCCTGCGGCGCGCTCTTTCAACGTCGAATTTTTCATGCCGTACATGCTGCCGAAAAACAGGAGGTTGTCGAGGCCCGAGAGATCGCCGTAAAGGGATTCGCTCTGGGGCATATAGCCGATGCGGGCGAGCGCGGCAAAACTCGGGATTTTAATATCTCCGACCGAGATGTGGCCGGCGTCGGGTTCGATCGCACCTAAAATCAGGCGGATTAAAGTTGTTTTACCCGCACCCGACGGCCCGATCAGACCGAAAATCTCGTCGTCTTGAATTTCAAGATCGATTCCTTTTAAGACCTGCTGTTTACCGAACGTTTTGGAGATACCGCTGATATTGACGCGCATGTTCTCGCCGCCTAATAAGAATTATAAAACCAAAAAGGTATTAAGAGTTTTATAAAACGAGTATAACACCCAGTTAATCAGATGTCAAATTTTTCGGGACTTTTTGTCACGGATTTTGTTAAAAATTTCGACGGTTGACCGAAAACGGAACCGAAATACTATATTGTATCACTTTGACACCGCTGCTTTGCTTTTTCACTTTATTAAATTCAGCGGGCGTTTTATATGGGAGTACTATAAATGCATATGCACGAGCCGTTTTTAAAATATACGTTAGCCTACACGTTGATTGCGTCTACGCTGTTTTCGTTCACGGTGCCCGTAAATATCGAACGCGATTCGAGCGATTACGATGCGTGCCAATACGAATCGCACGCATACAATTCGAATGAGTCGTTTTTGCGAGAACAGAATTTGCTCGAACCGGATTCGCCGGAAAATTATTTAACTGTGGGACAGAGTTCGACAGAGAAGAAACTCATCAAGTGGGTGGATTTTCGGGTGCCCGCGGCGGCGATGAAAAAGGCCATCGCGCTGGACATCGCATCACAAGACAAACCGATTCAGCTCCATTTTATCGAGCTGCTCGCCTATCTGGCAGCGAAGAACGGCAACAATTTCGGCGGATATCAAAACAAACAGCTCGACGATCTGGCCGCAAAATTGAGCGCGGGTAAGACCATGGAAGAGCTGACCGAAAAGATGAAATATTACGATTATTATCTCGAGGCATTCACCGCAGTGCTCGGGGGTTTTGTGGGGAATTACGAGATTGAGGTGCCGAATGCGGACGGGCAGGGCAAACACTGGGAACAGCGATACGGAGTCAAGGTGTTTTCACCGATCGCGAAGGGGTATTATTACGGGCATTATGACGATTTCGGCACCGGCAGGGGCTACGGATTTTCGCGCAGGCACCTCGGCAACGATTTAATCGGATCGATCGGCACGCCGATTATCGCCGTCGAGAGCGGCGTCATCGAGGAGATGGGCTGGAATCAATACGGCGGCTGGCGCATCGGCATCCGGTCGTTTGATTCCCATCGGTATTATTACTATGCGCACATGCGCAAGGACTTTCCGTATAAAACCGGGCTCGCGGTCGGCTCGAAGGTCGAGGCGGGCGATGTGATCGGCTATATGGGCCGCACCGGGTACAGCATCAAGGAGAACGTCAACGGCATGAACAAGACGCACCTGCATTTCGGGATGCAGCTGATTTTCGACGAGTCGCAGAAGGACTGTATGAGCGAGATTTGGATTGACGTGTATGAGATTGTCAACCTACTCGGCACCTACCGCTCGGCGGTCGTCAAGGACCCCGAGACCAAGAATTACAATCGGGTTTATGATTTTAACGACCTGTCGTTTGTCCCGAGGGATTAGGGGGGGAAAACAATGAATTTATTTTTTGTATGTTACTAATAAGCATATCTTTAAATACTGGTATGTTTTCATATTTAGTTGGCGCTTCAATAACCTTATAGATTACTCTTTCGGCGTTTTGATTGAAAAAAAATAAGCCAACTCCAGCTTCTTGAATTGCTTTTTCTAATTCCACGGTCAATTTTCTTTCCGGAATGCAAATATAGGCTTCATCTGCACCTAGCTTATGGTTTTTTGCCTGTTCAATCGCATGACGCCATTTGCTTACTTTAAACTCTATCGAAATTAAATAGTTTTCTTTATTTAATAATACAACATCAATGCATCTAGATAAAAAAGGAACTTCTCGTTGTACTTGAATAAATTGTTGATTGCGAAAATATTCTATACCTTTATTCACCATTTCGGATTCCTGCATAAATCTATTCCTCAAATTTCAAATATTTTTTTGCGATTAAAGATTCTTTTGTTTCTTCAGGATATTTTATATAAACATAACGTAGTAATGAATCCAAAGAAAGTTTATTAATTTGTGATTTAAAGGATTTAAGTTTTTCTATTTGATGTGAAGTAAAAAGACCCCAAATTTTATCTTCTACATACTTAAGGCCACAGGAAGTCAAGCTATACTCTAATTCAAACTTTTCAATTTGATTTAAGGATGCTTCCATCCATTCATCATTCTCATTATAATCACAGATGGCTTCATTTTCAACATCATCTATTGGTGATAAAGGAATAGTTGTAATTGTTGTTTTTATCATTCCAATTGCTAAGAAAAAGGAAAGATCACTTATCAATTCTTCGCTAAATGGGCCAAAATAATATGGTTTAAATTCAGGCAATTTAATATCTATTTCATCCTTAAAAAACTGATTGTAAATTTCTTTTTCAAATAGAAATATTATTTTAGTCAGCTTTGTCCTTCCAATTATTGATTCATTAATTTCGGCTTTTTGGCCTGGGGAATATAAAATAGAAAGTAATAAGTCCTTTCCATTCAATTGCTTTTTATCCATTAACCTTACCTCCTATATTATTTATATAGTTTTCAAAACCTTTGTAAAAAAATTCGACTCTTTTTTCTCCAAAGAAAGATTTATAACGTTCTTCTGGAAGCCACATTCGCTTAACAATACTTTCAGCTTCCTCTCGGGGGAAACCCCTTGATGTAAAATCATATTTGCTTGGATTATCCCACTCACTTAAAACAACAGATATATGCGTGTCATCCCGTACT
The DNA here is from genome assembly GCA_030705695.1 of Bacillota bacterium. Taxonomy (GTDB): domain Bacteria; phylum Bacillota; class Clostridia; order Oscillospirales; family Acutalibacteraceae; genus JAUZPX01. Next base: position 5,152 of record JAUZPX010000078.1, on the reverse strand, counting down.
GCTTTTTTAAGCAAGCAGCGCATTTCAAAATCTGCATCTGGAAGCGAATAACCTATGAATACGAGTTCGCTTGCTTCCCCGATATCAATTAAAGCATTATGCCATATATTTTTTATATTTAAATTAGTCAAAGATTTCATAAAAGTTGGAGTAATTATTAAACTTCTCAACGATGGATAGTCCCCTTCATTACTAATATTTTTACATTTTGGACATGGAATTTGTAAGTATTCATAAATAGATATAGGCCTTGAAAAGTCCGTATAAATTCTCCCACATTTCGGACATTCGAGCCAGCCTAAAGAACCATGCATTTTTAGAATCTTTATATTTTTATGCCCTTTAGCTTTAATATGCGTTGAAGGGATATGATGACTATCTTTTTTTAGAGTATCATTGTAAATACATAAATCTATGTATATATGCTGTTTTTTATTTTTTATATTATATTCATTACATAATTGGTACAATGAATGTTCAAGAATATCATCCCAGTTGGTGGTAATAAGTGCTAATGAATCCTCTTTTTGCGTAGTGGAAATTCTTTTGTTAAAAATCATATTAGCGAATTTTTTATATTCTTTATCAATACATTTAAAAAAAATCGAATAAGCTAATGAATAAACAATACATAATTTTATTTCATTATGCATTTCGTTCATTTTTTCAGGTGAATAAATACGAAAATGTTCTCTTCCCGCCCAAACACTATCAAATATAGTAAAAAGATCTTCAAGGGTTACATTAATATTTTTTGCTATTTCATATGCTTCAAATAAATAATCATCACGAACTTTCATAGATTGAGCATCTATTTTTTTTATTGATTTCGCATGATTAATAGCAATTCTATAAAGGTTTAATTTATCCGATGATGAAAAATTTTCTAATATAAAATCTCCTAGATTCATTCTACTATTATCGAATTTTGGATATATCTCGCGTATTTTTTCTTTGTTTTCATCTATATCAAGTGACATAATATCTTTTTGATCATAATTATAATCAAAACGAATTGAAAATATATTTTTTAAAATTTCTGTTTGAGTAGGTAAATTTGATGCTTTTGATGCACCGGCTCCTAGAATATAAACAGTTTTATTTAACACGATTTATCGTCCCCTATAACCTTTCTTAATATATTCACCCACTTATCTAAATAATTGAATTCTAAATCTTGCAATTCAACATATTTACTATATATATCATAATTTATATTTAAATCATTAAGTAATTCGTCTAATGGCTTACTATGTACGCGATAAAATTCCATTTTTTTGCATAACAAGTAATGATATAAACAGTTTTCTTTTGTATTTGAAGATGCTTTTTTTCTTCTTTGAATTTGATTATTTCGTTTTATCTCATAAAACTCTTTGCTCTCAAATTCTACAAAGTTTGACATTTCACTTTTTAATATTTTTTTACATTGGGAACAGCGGCAGATATTTCCATAATAATATGTTCTTGGGTCACCCCAATTTTCTTTTGAAGTGTCAATTGCATTAACATATTTTAATAAATAAAACGCTTTTGTAAAATCTAACCGCTGATGAATCGGTAAATAATAATATTTTGAAACCGGGATTCCTCCACCAACTGGATAAACTTTTCTACTCTCTCCATATTCCATTCCATGAGATACTCCATTTAAAAGCGAAATATCTTTATGAGTAAGTAGAACAGAAAAATATCCACCATACATATTAAAAATTGTTTTTGTGCGTAATCCTTTTAACAAATTAACAAAACCATTCAACTCATCAATTGTAGCTTCTTGTTCTATAAGATCATCAACCCAAATAGTGAATCCTTTGCAATTTATGTTTTTATAAGCATCAATGATTTTTTTTATACAACCCGGGTTTTTCAAAACATTTTTATTTATAACAATTTGTCCGAATATGTCAATTCCATTGAATAATTGTTTAGACTGCCTGTAAGCTACTTCGATAAATTTAATATTTATCGACAACCACTCTATATAATTTGGGTCTTGAGGATCTAAATAAAAATAAGGTGCAATTAAAAATTTGGGATGCAATTGAGGAAGATTGAATATTTCATCTGACATAACATATTCAATATACTTATCTAGCTCATTGCTCTTTATACTATCATATACAATGTTATATTGAAATTTTAAAACTCGCATGCAAAATTCATTCAAGATCTGATCGGATGAAAAATCGCTTGTGAAAATTGGAGTATCTTTGCGAACTTTATTTATAGGATAATCATATATATCAATTAATTTTTCTATTGATTTCTTTATTTTCATTTCTCCTGATGTTATGGATTTACTTTTTAATAGATTAATATTGTCTTGAAATGCATAAGTTAATGGATCAATAATAAAACCTTTTTCAGGCTTTGAAAAAAATTTTTCGATTACAAATTTTGATATAGCATACGAAACATGAGCGGCATTATTGGCATTAATACATAAATAATCATATGATGATATTGCATTTTCAAAATGTTTTGTTTCTGCGACCGTACCGTAACGCAGCATATGTAAAACAGTGTCTTTCATTGCATCCTCCTTAAAATCTTCTAGCAAGTATATAATGATTATAAATCAATTACTAAATAAATACAATATTTGCAAAAAATTTAATCTATTCGTTTTTAAATAAAAGTTTAAATTAAGAAAGCCGGACGCTCTTATGATCCGAGATTCCTCGGGAGCGTCGCGGAGGGACGCTTTTTGCGCCTCGAAATGACAATGACGCACTCATAATGACGGCGCGGGGATTCGCGGGTTCATCGGTTGCCCCCGGAGGAACGGGGAGTTCTCGCCGGAGGGGCGGTGAGGTTGGGATTATTACGATCTGCGGGATCTGCTGAGCAAGATTAAAATAATGCCGACTACAGAAAGAAACATCAGGATGAACAACACGGGCAGATAGGAAGCGGAGCTGCCCAGCTGTGGGGCAATAATGCCGGATTCTGCACCGCTTGCGGTTATTGTACAAGTAAATAGGGAAATCATTAAAAACAGAGCTAGAAAGCATCCGAGTATGCGTTTTTTCATCTTTCTGTTTCTCCTTGTTTCGGGAATCACCGTATGATTATATACCATTTACCAAAATAATGAAAGTATACCCTGAAAAACTTATGAAAATCGGATGAATTTCGAAACGAATTATGATATAATGAGACCAATCGCAGAAATCGAAAGGCGGCATTTTCAATGGAAACGCAGAGAGTTCAAAAAATCGATATACACGTACATCCGATGCTTGAAAAGGGTGTGTTGAGATATACGGGCGATACTTTTACAATCCCGGAGGAGCTGTTTGTGTTTTATCACCTCCTCGGCGTCGAAAAAGCCGTCATTTTGCCGAGTTTATCGCCGGAATGCGCGTTTGATCTGATCAGCAACAAAGAGGCCTTTCAAGTCGTGCGCAAATACCCGCAGGTTTTTTATTGGTTTTGCAATCTCGATCCGCGCATGGGCAAAAACAGCCCCGAGACAGATTTTTCACATTTTATCAATTATTATAAAGAGCAGGGGGCAAAAGGCGTCGGTGAGGTCACGGCGAACCTGTACTTCGATGACCCTATGGTGCTGAATCTGTTCAAACACTGCGAGGCGTGCGATATGCCGGTGACATTTCATATCGGTTTCAAGGGCAATGACTACGGTCTGATTGATGAACTCGGCTTGCCGCGGCTGGAGAAAGTGTTGTCGATGTTCCCAAAGTTAAAATTTTTGGGTCACTCTCAAAAATTCTGGTCGGAGATCAGCGGTGATGTCACCGAGGAGAAGCGCGGACAAAATCTACCGGGGAAAGTCACGCCGGGCGGCAGGGTCGTGGAACTGATGCGCAGATATCCGAATCTGTGCGGTGACCTCTCGGCGGGCAGCGGCTACAATGCGGTCTCGCGCGATCCCGAATTCGGGTATGCGTTTTTAGAGGAGTTTCAGGATCGGCTGTATTACGGCACCGATGTCTGCAGCCCTCTGAATATCACCTGGGATATGATCAAGCTCTCTGCGTTTTTGGATGAAGCGATGGAGACCGGCAAAATCAGCTATGCGGCGTATAAGAAGATCAGCCGGACAAACGCCTTGCGGTTGCTTGAACGATAGTAAGTAAGGGTAAAGTGTAAAGTGCAAAACGTAAAGTGACAGTCCCGTTAAAGATGCCGGGCTGTCACTAAGCTTTACCTTTTACACTTTTACTGGTAGATCAGCTCCCACGTATCGGTGTTGTTCCAGGAACCGAAGGCCTCGGAATAGCGGTTTTCGAGAAACATCGGAAGGTATTTTAATGTGTCGTTGGTAGAGGGATGGGTTTTGAGTTCCTCGAGCGAGACCCAGAAATTTTTACCCTCGTCGCAATCGGTCAATTCGCCGTGGTAATCCGTGGTCTTAAAAAGAAAGACCAGATAACGGTCAAAGGTCTTGTTATTCATCCAGTGGATAATACCGCAGGGTTTGAGGTTTTCGACGGTGAGGCCAGTCTCTTCTTTGACTTCGCGTTTGGCACAGTCGACGACGCTCTCTCCGTCTTCGAGGTGACCTCCGGGGAAGGACCAGCCCTTCCAGCTTTTAATGCGATCTTGAACCAGCACTTCGCCGGTTGCGGGGTTCTGAATCATAACCATCGTAGTGAGTTCGGTTTTCGGCATAATTATAGGGATTCCTTTCGCATGATGGAGAATGGGATTATTTTACCACAGTTGAGTTTCAACGGCAATTTTCGGACGGGAATTTGCTTGATCTCAATTTACTTTCCGGTATAAACGTGTAATTGAAAATTGATTTTAATACTTGCCATAAGCATTTGACCAGTCGTCGGCGATTTTAAAAAAGGAGTTATAGCCGTTTTCTCTTATGTAGATGACGGCTTGTTTATATTTGCCGTATTTATACCCTGCGTGATTATGAAAGGGCTGAATGACGGCGCAGCTCTCATATTCGGAGCAGTCCGCACAGGAGCCGTATTCCCTTGTAATACAGCAAACTTTGATTTTGCATTTTGCCTTCGAGAGATCGCGGGTCTTGTCCGCATACCCGATTTTACAGCCGCCGCACATTTTTTGGCGATAGACCTTACAGGTTTTGCAATAAGCGCCGCAGCAGCCCAACTCTTCAAGGGACATTCGACTCGCCTCCCCATATGAAATGGAATATGATTTA
>JAUZPX010000077.1 GCA_030705695.1 Bacillota bacterium | reverse complement strand
TATCATTCATTCTTCTGTATACTATAGCTCTTGGGTTATCCCATGAACGGAAAACAGCTTTAACTGATTCCATCATCTGAGCCTTTGGATCAGTTGGGAAGTCTTCGCCTTTTTCTTTTTTGTAGTATTCTTTAAACAAGACAACTAATTGTTTCATATCATCAGCTGTCAGATCAATATCATCTTTAATTCCCTTTTTTTCTTTCAGGTCATCGATGATGACTTCAAAACGTTTTTTGGAGATTTCCATAACAACATCAGAGAACATCTGGATGAAACGACGATAAGAGTCATAAACAAAACGCTCAAAAGCAGGGTCTGGGTTTCCTGCGATCATACCGGCAACAACATCATCATTTAAACCTAAGTTTAAGATAGTGTCCATCATACCTGGCATTGAAGCTCTGGCACCAGAACGAACAGATACGAGAAGCGGATTCTTTGTATCGCCAAATTTTTTGCCGTTAAACTCTTCAACTTTAGCGAGGTTTTCATAGATTTCTGCTTCGATTTCAGATGCGATTTTCTTTCCGTCATCATAATAACGGGTGCAGGCCTCTGTTGTTACTGTGAAGCCCTGTGGAACCGGCATGCCGAGACGCACCATTCCGGCAAGGTTTGCGCCTTTTCCGCCGAGGAGCTCTCTCATATCTTCGCTGCCCTCAGAGAAAAGGTATACGTATTTATGGCTCATGTTTTATTCCTCCTGAAATTTGGGTATTTTTGGCAATACTATGCCTTTTTATTTTCTTATTTTAAGCCTAACAAGTATTATAACAAATAAAGTAAAAAATTTCTATCTTTTTTTGCATAAAAAACAACCTATATTTCGCTTAGTTTCCATAAAAAATAGATTAAAATTGACAAAAGTTTTACAACTTTACATTTACATCTTGAAAAAATCAGGTTCTGTGAGATAATAAACTGAATACAAATTTATGTTTTTGTTACTGATTTTTATTTAAATTTTAATTTCAAATCCAAAAAGAATCGTTTGCATAATCTTGAATACATATGGATACATAAAAAAGGAGTGGGAAAAATGTCGAATCGATGCGGAATTATACTTGCTGCAGGCGAGGGCGTTCGAATGAAATCAAATAAACCGAAAACCCTATGCGAAGTACTTCATAAACCAATGCTTCGTTATGTGATAGACGCAATGGTCCACGGTGACGTACAAAACATCTGTGTTGTCACAGGATATAAAAAGGAATATATTGAAACGTATTTGCAGGAACTTCCGTTTTCTGTCAGCACAGTTGTCCAATCTGAACGGCTTGGAACGGGACATGCTGTTATGATGGCGGAGGATTTTTTACGTCAAGTTGACGGTGATGTTATAATCTTGGGCGGAGACGCTCCGTTTATGGACAGCGAAACAATTCAGCAATCTTATCTTCAACACAAAGAAAACGGTGCTTCTGTTACTGTTATTTCCGCCAACGTGGAAAACCCAAAAGGCTACGGAAGAATTGTTCGTGATGCCGAAAGCGGTGCACTTTCAGCAATAGTTGAGCAAAAAGATGCCAACGAAGAAATTCAAAAAATCAAAGAAGTCAACTCAGGCGGTTATTGGTTTAAAATAAAAGATTTGTTGGCTGTCCTACATAAAATTACTTCTGACAACGCAGGTAATGAGTACTATCTGCCGGACGCAATAAAGCTACTAATTTCAGACGGCAAAATTGCACAGGTGTTTGCGGCAGAATCAGCAGATACAGTCCTTGGTGCCAACACGCCCGAGGAATTAGAGGAATTAAACGAAATTGCAAAACGCAAATTTCAATAAACATTTCTGCTCTCAGCAAAAGTTATAAAGTATCTTTAAAATAAAATATTTCGTAAAAAATACCAGGGGGAAAAGCAATGAATTTTCACGGTAAGGATATAAAAATTTTTTCATGCAGTTCAAACATGGCAGTAGCTCAAAGTATGGCAGATTATCTGGCAATTCCTCTCGGCAAGTCGGACTGTTCACTGTTTAGTGACGGCGAGATTTCCGTTTCGTTAAAAGAATCCGTTCGCGGCTCCGACTGCTTTATAGTACAGTCAACCTGCGATCCCGTAAACACAAACATAATGGAAATGCTTATTATGATTGATGCCATGAAGCGTGCTTCTGCAGCAAGAATCACGGCTGTTATGCCATATTTCGGATATGCACGCCAAGACAGAAAAGCTAAAGCAAGAGATCCTATCTCTGCAAAGCTTGTCGCTGATATTATTACAACGGCAGGTGCCGACCGTCTTTTAACAATGGACCTTCACGCACTGCAAATTCAGGGCTTTTTCAATATTCCCGTTGATCATCTTGTCGGCTCCCCTTTGCTCGCAAACTTTATGAAAGAAAAAATCGGAGATAAGCCAGACGATTATGTGGTTGTATCTCCTGATTTAGGTTCTGTAACACGTGCAAGAAACTTTGCTGCAAAACTTGGCTGCCCCATTGCCATTATTGATAAGCGCCGTCCGAAAGCAAATCAATGCGAAGTTATGAACATTATCGGCGACGTAAAAGACAAAAAGGTTATCTTACTTGACGATATGATTGACACCGCAGGTACATTATGCAACGCTGCCGTGGCAACTGTTGAAAAGGGCGGTGCAACCGAAGTTTACGCATGTGCTACACATGCTGTACTCTCTGGTCCTGCAATTGACAGACTAAAAGCCAGCCCGATTAAAGAAGTTATCCTGCTTGATACTATTCCCGTTCCACCACAAAAAATGCTCGATAAATTCACAATTCTGCATGTAGCTCCGATTTTTGCGGAAGCCATAATAAGAATTTACGAGGACAAACCGTTTACTCCAAAATTCGGCTGATTATTTCATTTTTGTAGTATATAATTTTTTTTGACCGCTCATGGTATTGCCGTGAGCGGCAATTGCAATTTGTTATGATAAAATAATTATCTATTTTCAAATCTACTTCACAAACACTTCACTGAATAAATATTCGGGAATCACATGTGTGTTTTATGCTTATAATACATTGCAAGGATGTGAAAAATTGTTCGGTCATAAAAAACAAAACTTTGCACCATCAGGCTCTGTTGAATATATAATAGCAGGTCTTGGAAATCCTGACCGCAAATACGAGGAAACACGTCATAACGCAGGTTTCATTGTAGTCGAAACACTTGCTTCTAAGCTAGGCGTCAATATTGATCGTTTAAAGTTTAAATCGCTGTGTACCGATTGCCGTCTTGGTGGACACCGTGTACTGCTTATGAAGCCTCAAACATATATGAACAACAGCGGAACGGCAATTGTTGAAGCTATGAACTTTTATAAAATCCCGCCTCAAAATGTTATAATTATTTTTGATGATGTCTCTTTACCTGTCGGTAAAATACGCATTCGTCAAAAAGGAAGCGACGGCGGTCAGAACGGTATGAAAAATATTATTTATCTTACTGGGAGTGACCAGTTTCCCAGAGTAAAAATCGGTATCGGTGGCAAGCCGAATCCTGAATGGGATTTAGCCGCATGGGTTTTATCACAGTTTACAGCAGACGAGTATAAAGAAATAATGACTGCCGCAGAGAAAGCAGCCGATGCTGTTGAGATGATCGTAAACGATGAAACAGACAAAGCAATGAATATGTATAACAGCTAATTCATTGAAGGTGATTTATTTGAAGGACACAGCATATTTACTATTACATGGTTTTGGTGGAAGTCCTGAAGAATTAAACTATTTAAAAAACTATTTGGAATCAAAAGGACTTGATGTCTATTCTATATTGCTAAGCGGTCATGGCGGCGGCAAAACAGAAATGAGCAAGTCTAAAAATTCCGATTGGATTAAATCTGCTGAGGATTTTTACGACAAATATCAAAAAGAATATCACAAAATTTGCCTTATCGGATTCTCTATGGGAGGACTTCTAAGCACAAGACTTGCAGTACATGATAAAGTTGACAAACTTGTACTTGTTAATACGCCTGTGTACTTTTGGAATCTTAAAGTAATTGCATCCGATATTTTTGGTGGTATCTTGCATCGAAACCGAAAAGCACTTCTGGAATATAAAAAATCTATTTTTGACACAACTCCTATTGCAGTGTATTTAAGCTTCTTAGCTTTACTTTTCCAAACAAAAAAGCTTTATCATCTTGTAAAAAAGCCTACCCTTGTTCTGCAATGCAAACGTGATGAAGCTGTTTATTGGAAAAGTGCTGAATTTATAAAACATGAAATAAACCTGCAGGCAAAGCTTAATATTTATCCAGGCGGCTGCCATCAGGTATTTAACTACGCATCTATTCTTCGCGACCAAATGTGTGAAGATATTTACACTTTTTTATCAAAACCAAAAATATAGTTAAACCAGGAGAATACATGGATTTTCTTCTTGATGTCTCACGAAAAAACCCTGAATACGGTAAGCTTCAAAAAGCTATTGAACACAATACACAGCCTGTCTGTGCTACAGGGCTTACCGGAATTCATAAGGCTCATCTGATTCATTCGCTCTGCACCAACCGTGGTGTCAAGGCTTTTGTTGTTGTGTCAAATGAAACAGAAGGGCAAACGCTTTGCAGCGATCTAGCTGCAATGGGCAGCCCTGCTTACTTTTATCCTTTGCGTGATTTTACTTTTCGTAACGTAGATGTTAAATCACGTGAATACGAGCATCAGAGGCTTAATATTCTCTCAAAAGCGCTTTTGGGCGAATGCAAGGTCATTGTTGCCTGCATTGACGCTGCAACGCAGTATACTATTCCTCCCGAAGTTTTAAGCACTGCCGACATGACAGTTCAAACAGGCAGTGAAATATCAATGAAAAAAATCATTGAAGCACTTACTCTTATCGGTTACGAAAGATGTGAGCAAGTTGAAGGTTCAGGACAATTTGCAGTTCGAGGAGGAATTCTCGACTTTTTTGCCGCCGATGCAGAAACACCTGTCCGTGTGGAATTTTGGGGCGACACAATAGACAGTATTAACAGCTTTGACCCAATAACTCAGCGGCGTATAAACACGGTAGAAGAATTTTCAATTACACCTGTTACAGAAGTGCTTGTAAAAGACAAATTAGCGCTGGCTGACAAAATTGAAGCGAAAATTAAGCAACTTGGCGAAAAAACAAGCACTACTGCTAAGGAGATTCTTCAAAATGAGGCAGATGCATTAAAAAACGGTGTTTCGCTCGGTTCTATCGATAAATTTATCTCTCTTGTATATGAAAAACCTGCTACTCTTTTTGACTATCTTCCGAAAGACGCTATGATTTTTGTCTCTGAACATGCAAAAACAAAAGAGCGCTTTCGCAGCTATAATTGGCAGTTTGAAGAGGATTTGAAAGATTACTTTGCTGACGGCGTTCTGTGCAAGGGATTTGAAACATTCAACTTAAGCTATCCGTTTGTTTTGGAAGAGCTTGAAAAACATAAAACTGTTTTTCTTGATACTTTCACACACGGAAATTTTGATTTAACCGTAAAAGAAATTGTGAGCTTTTCAGCTAAACAACTGTCGGTCTGGGGCGGTTCTTTTCAAGTACTGAGCGAGGATCTTGATACCGTATTTAACGCAAAAACATCCTGCGTTATTTTGGCAGGAACAGAGAAATCGGCAGAAAATCTGCATAAATCTTTAATCGAAAAAGGCTATCCCGCTCAACTTAATAAATCAATAAAAGAGCTGACTCCTGGAATTATATATGTACAAAGCGGCAATCTATCGGCAGGATTTGAATATCCAAACGTTAATTTCATATTAATCACTCACGGTCACCAAAACATAGTAAAACAGAAAAAGATTAAGGCTCCTAAACTGGGTAAACAAATTTACAGCCTTTCTGAGTTATCCTTTGGCGATTATGTCGTGCATTCTACGCATGGAATCGGTATTTTCAGCGGCATTCATAAAATTGAAATGCAAGGCATTACAAAAGACTACATTAAAGTTGAATATGCGAAGAAAGACGCATTATACGTGCCCGTTACGCAACTTGATCTTGTTTCAAAATATATCGGTCCTAAAGAAAATGCTACTGTAAAGCTCTCGAAGCTTGGCGGTGTTGAATGGCAAAATACAAAAAAACGGGTAAAAAGTGCTGTAAAAGAACTCGCTCGAGAGCTTATAGTCTTATACTCGCAGCGTATGCAGGCAGAGGGCCATGCTTTCTCACCCGATACCGAGTGGCAGCATGACTTTGAAAACCGCTTTGAATTTGAAGAAACAAGTGACCAAATCCGCTGCATAGATGAAATCAAATATGACATGGAGCGAAAAGCGCCGATGGATCGTCTCCTTTGCGGAGACGTAGGCTTTGGAAAAACAGAAGTCGCACTGAGAGCGGCTTTCAAGTGCGTATCTGATTCAAAACAATGTGCTTTCCTCTGCCCTACAACAATTTTAGCATGGCAGCATTATCAGACTATTCTGCGCCGATTTGAAAACTTCCCCGTACGGATAGAATTGCTTTCACGCTTCCGCACAGCTAAACAGCAATCAGATATAATAAAACGCTTAAAGCACGGTGAAATTGATATAATCATTGGAACTCACAGGCTTGTACAAAAGGATGTGACATTCCACGATCTTGGTCTTGCAATTATCGATGAAGAACAGCGTTTTGGCGTAGCGCAGAAAGAGCGTTTTAAAGAGCTTTGCAAAAATGTCGACGTTTTAACGCTTTCAGCTACACCTATTCCTCGTACGCTAAACATGGCGATGAGCGGTATCCGTGACATGTCCGTGCTTGAAGAAGCACCTCAAGACCGTCATCCTGTGCAAACTTATGTACTCGGTCACGATGACGGAGTAATTAACGAAGCTATCAGACGTGAGCTTCGCCGAGGCGGACAGGTTTTTTATTTATATAACCGTGTTGATACTATCGACCGTAAGGCTGCTAAAATTACAGAGCAAATTCCTGAAGCCATTGCCGGTATCGGACACGGAAAAATGAGCGAGCATGAGCTTTCAGCTGTTTGGCAGAAAATGCTGGAGCAGGAAATCAATGTACTTATATGTACAACCATTATCGAAACAGGCGTAGATTTGCCAAACGCCAACACATTAATTATAGAAAATGCCGACTATATGGGGCTTTCTCAGCTACATCAGATTCGTGGGCGTGTAGGTCGTTCTTCACGCAGGGCTTTTGCATACCTGACTTTTAATCAAAATAAAGTTTTAAGTGAAATTTCTCAGAAGCGCTTAACAGCTATTCGTGAATTCACTGAATTCGGCTCGGGCTTTAAAATTGCCATGCGTGATTTGGAGCTTCGTGGGGCAGGAAACATTCTTGGAGCGCAACAGCACGGTCATATGGAAGATGTCGGTTACGATATGTATCTTAAGCTCTTGGGTGAAGCCGTAAGCGAAGAAAAAGGAGAGAAATCGGCTCAAAGCGAGCTTGAATGCCTTATCGATTTGCAACTTGAAGCTCATATCCCAGAAGATTATATTGAAAGCCTCAGCGGACGGCTTGATATTTACCGCCGTATTGCAGACATTCGTTCCAAAGAGGATGCTCTTGATGTCACCGATGAACTAATTGACCGCTATGGTGATCATCCTTCATCTGTTATGGGGCTTATTGATGTCGCACTTATTCGAAACATTGCAGCAAGCATGGGCATTTATGAAGTTAAGCAGAATGAATCATCAATTTTATTGTATTTAAAATCAATTCAATCTGAGGCTGTCCCTGAAATTATAGGCAAAATGCGCGGACGTGCGCTTTTAAATGCAGGAAACAAGCCTTATGTCAGCGTCAAAATTGAAAAATCCACACCCCCTCTTTTGGCACTTCGAGAAATATTACAGTAAGTTTTTATAAAAAATATAGACAAACTCTTTTAAAATAGGTATAATAATTTTTGATATGTATTCTCGAAAGGATGGATTTTATGAAACTGGCAAAAAAGCTGACTGCTCTGTTATTGGCAGTAATCCTCGTTGTTTCTCTTGCAAGCTGCAATTCACAAGCAGAATGGTCTTATAAAACAAATGACGACACCTTATCTATCGGCACCTATATTTTCTACTTATACAGTTTTTATCAACAAGCTTCTCAAAAGGTTTCTGACTCTTCAAAAGATGTTTTATCACAAACAATCACAGATGACGATACAAACAAAAAAGTTAACGCTTCCGATTGGATAAAAAAGAGCGCAAAGCAAAGTTGCTTAAATCTACTTGCAACTTATTATGAGTTCAAAAAAGATAATCTCAAATTAACATCGACTGAAACTAAAGCTGCACTTGATAACACTAGCCAAGCTTGGTCACAGGAAGGCTCCCAATTTGAGGGTTACGGTATTTCAAAAGATTCCTATAATGCTGCTGCAAACATTTCTGTTACAATGGATAAAAAAATCTTTAAACATATGTTTGATGTGGGCGGCACCAATGCTGTTAGTGATGCTGACTTAAAAGCTTATTTCCTTAAGAACTATACAGATTACGATTATCTGCCTATTAATCTTTATTCAACTTCCTCATCCACTTCTTCAACAAGCAGCGAAAGCAGTCAAGCTGTTGCATTTACAGATGCACAGGTGAAGCAAGTTGTTTCAACTTTACAAAAATATGTAGATAAGCTCAATAAAGGCGAAACCTTTGCTAATGTCAAAAAAGCTTACATGACCGATTTGAAAACAACTTCTGATCCTTTTAAAAGCGGAACTGAGTATTTGAAAAACTCTCAGATAGGTGCAGACTTAATTAAAGGCATCGGAGCTTTAAGTGTTGGAAAAGCTTCTCTCTTAAAAGTCGGTACAGGAAACTCTGCAGTTGAATATTTAATTTATAAAGGCGATATCAACGCAAAGGTCAATATGCTTTCCGACAGTACAACTCGCTATGAGGCTCTTGTCAACGACAAATCCCAAGACTTTACAACCTACATGAAGGGCGTCGCCAAAAAAATAAGTTGTCAATCAAATGACAACGCAATCACTAAGTATGACCCTTCAATGTTTAAACAGTAAGAACAAAATAAATTTTTAGCCGGAGGAAACTCCGGCTTTTTGTTTGCGTATTTATGTGTTGACATTGTAACCGCTTAAAGTGTATGCTTTTATCATAATTTAAACCTAATTTCTTGATCTTGCATTATGAAAATATATTTTTGTCAGACAGGTTAATCAGAAAAATGGTGAGGTGTTTGCTTTGTTAAAATCAAAGTCGCGCATTATAGTTTTGTCTGCTCTTTTAATGTTGATTATTGTTGTGATAATCTGGCCTTCCAGCAGTTTAACTGTAAAAGATTTATATACCGATGAACCAATAAATATATTCGGGAGCACAGCTGGTAATGAT
>JAUZPX010000076.1 GCA_030705695.1 Bacillota bacterium | reverse complement strand
TGTTTTTCCTCCTGATTATATCTCTATATCTCCTGTAAAGACCAGATCAGCGCCGCCTGTCATGAACAGGGTTTCTGTATTCCATACTATAGACAAATCTCCTCCGCGAAGATGAACAGTTACTTCGTCTCCTTGCTTACAGTGACCGTTTAAGCATGCTGCCACAACAGTTGCGCAAGCACCTGTTCCGCATGCCCATGTTTCGCCGCTGCCTCGTTCCCATACACGCATTTTAAGAGTATGGTCATCAATGATTTCAACAAATTCTGTATTCACGCTTTCGGGGAATATATCGTTATGCTCAAACTTCGGTCCGATTTTCTCGAGCTCCAAGTCATCAATTCCGTTTGTAAATATAACCGCATGGGGATTCCCCATTGATACACAGGTTATGTTGTATGTATTGCCGTCGATGTTAAGCGGTTCGTTAATAATCTGTTGCTTATCTGATTTTACAGGTATTTTTGATGGTGAGAGTTCGGGTGCACCCATATCTACCGTAACGTTTTTAACATTTTCATTTTCAATATGCAGTTTAAGTGTTTTTATACCTGACAGTGTTTCCACCGTAATTGTTTCTTTTTTTGCAACTCCAGTCAAATAAGCCAGCTTGCCAACACAGCGAATACCGTTACCGCACATTTTACCTTCAGAGCCGTCAGCGTTAAACATCTGCATACGTACGTCTGCGATTTTTGACGGCAACATCAGAATAAGCCCGTCAGAGCCGATGCCAAAGTGCCTGTCCGAAACGACTTTTGCCACATATGACGGATTTTCTACCGTTTCGGAAAAGCCGTTAACATATACATAATCGTTTCCGATGCCATGCATTTTATAAAAATGAAGATTCATGGGATTCCTCCAAAGAAAAATAAGTCGAATTACATTTTACCACAAATTTCTTTCTAATAAAAGAGTGGAGCATAACTTTATGAAAAATCATAAAATTAAGCCCTACTCTTAACATTTTTTGATATTTTTTAGTGAATTAATTATGTTTATGCTTTTTCAAGTGCATTTGCAACAGCGTCCATAATTCCCATGCTGCTGTATGTGGCACCGGATACAGTATCGACCTGAGTAGATTGGCTGCTGATAATTTCTTGTGAAATTACAGAGTATGCACGGTCAAAGAATTCCTGATCGTCCTGAGTTGAAATCACACTGATATCACTTATTTTACCGTTTTTTACTGTAACGGAAACTGTTGTTGTACCGCCACGGTAACCTGTACCAGAGCCCTGATATACTCCGTCTTTAATTGAGGATGAAGCAGAAGAGGAAACAGGAGAAGATGAGGTTGCGGGAACTGTTGCAGATTCTGAGCTTACGGTGGAGCTTGATGTTATTTCTGAGCTCACAGTTGTTGCATAGGTTGACGGTGTTGTCGGGATTATGGAATCAGTTGTCATTTTAGATGTAAAAGCACCTGCATAATATGCACCTGTAATTACAGCAGTGGCAACTGTTCCAGCTATAAGCGGACGCACAGAATTTTCCGCAACCGCAAAACTGACATTTTGGCGTGGGCATTTCGATGTGCATTTAAAGCAATAAATACATTCTCCTGATTTTGAACTGTCTTTTTCATTTAGAGGAATACCCATAGGACAATTTTCTGTACAAATTTTGCACTTGCCACAATGGTTGGAAGGCTTTTTAATTTTTGTAAGCCTTAACTTTGAAACGATTGCAAAAATTGCTCCCAAAGGACAGAGATAGCGGCAGAAAAACCTGTCAATAAACAATGAAGCCGCCAATATTCCAACGAGTATTATAAATGCAACTGTTAAGTTTGTTATAACATATTTAAAGTCCGGCATACTTCCGGGTGTCAGCAGCATTCCAAATGCGTCCCAAGGGTTAGCATTTGCAAATGTTTTCGCTCCCAAACTCCAAACAAAAACGACTAAGATTATTAGCCAGACATATTTTAAATATTTTAAAATTTTGTCTGCATTTTTATTAATTTTGAATTTACGCTTAAAAAGCTTCCTTGAAATAAAGCTCATAAAGTCTCCCAATGCTCCGAAAGCACACATCCAGCCGCAGAAAAAACGCCCGAGTAATATGGTTATCGGAATAATAGCAATTACTTCAACAAGCTGTGGAAAAAGCTTTAAAAAATTAAAGTTTCCGTTATAAATGCTAAGATAAATTTCTTTTATTCCGCTGAAGGTGCTTATGTAAAGCGAGGGCAAAAAAATAAAAAACAGAATCTGCATTATAATTCGAATAACAGAAACAGGTTTAAGTTTAAATTTCTTTGTTATCATATGTCCTCCAAGTAATATAATTGATCAACTATTTCAGCTACATACTTGAAATTGATCTCTTAGTCCGTTTGTAACATATAGTTGTTGATTTTCAAGAGCAAAAATTGCTTCATAGCCGTATTTTTGTATTAGTTCAATTCCTTTTTCTAATCCGAGCACAAAAGCGGCAGTTGATAAGGCATCGGCCTCCATTGAATTATTTCCAACTAACGTCACGCTTAAAATTCCGCTTTGAGCAGGGGCACCTGTGCGAGGGTCTATAATATGATGATATCGAATGCCGTCTTTTATAAAAAAACGCTCGTTGCTTCCCGAAGTCACAATAGTTTTATTAGAAACAGACAGCGTTCCCAGAAATTCACCTGTTGGAGCAAGGGGATTTTGTATTCCGACAGTCCAAAATTTATGGTCAAAATTTTCTCCGAGAGCAATAATGTTTCCGCCAAGATTAATCAGCGCATTTTTAACTCCGCCTTGAATAAGAATTCTCTTTACCTCATCTGCAGCATATCCTTTTGCGATGCCGCCAAGGTCGATTTTTTGACCTGCTTTTTTAAGAAAAGCCGATTGATTCTCTTCATTTAAAATTAAACCCCTATAATCGGAAAGTGAAAGCGCTTTTTCTATTTCTGATGACGTAGGAACGGTGTTTTCTCCTCTGCCGATTTTCCAAAGTTCAGTCAATGGACAGATTGTCACATCAAAGGCACCATCCGTTATTTTGCTAAATTTTTTTGCTGAGCGCAAAACACGAAAAGTATTTTTACTTACATTAATGCTTTTGATTCCGGCAAATTTGTTTATTTTTCCGATTTCACTTTCGCTATTGAATGCCGACATACGATTGTGGATTCTCAAAACAGTGTTTATTGCTTCATCTAAAATCTGCTCTTTAATTGGATAGAAGGTTTGAATCGTATTGTAAGTTCCCAATGCGCAAAAGGATTTACGTATTAAATTTCTATTTATATTTTTCATGTTTTTATAATAATTAATTATTTTGATGTTTATTTGATTATAATTTGTATTTTCAGTGAAACCGCTGTGATAAAATAATATCCCTCACAACTAAAAAGCTGTGAGGGAAGGCTTTAATGACGGATTTATTCAAGCATTAAGTAAATGAATTATTATAATAATAATGTGCGCCTGATGTACAAGAAGTGCAAATAGCAACAAATATAAGGAGAAGGATAAGAAAGATCTCGGCAGCTCCGATTACTATTCCTGCAACAGCAAAGCCTTTTCCGCTTTCACCTGTATTCTTGATTTGATTAAGAGCTATTATAGAAAGAATTAATCCGATTATAGCAGGAAATCCACAAAAAGCCAGTGAGGCAAGCGAGACAACAAAGCCGGCAATTGCCAAAGAATTATTCCTTGGTTGTTGCGGTATTAAAGGAGGTTGAGGTGGGAATATTGGTGGCTGAGGTGGGAAGTTAACGGGTGTAGATTGTTCGTATGGATTTAATAATGTACCGCATCTCGGGCAAAACTTCATGGTATCATCTAGATCTGCTCCGCATGATATGCATTTTTTCATATATACTATACCCTCCAAATCATTAATTTTAATAAAAATATAACATATTTAACAAGTAAATACAATGAAAATTAAATAACAATATTTAAGAATATAATTGTATATTTAGTATAAAATCTCATTTATTACAATTAAAAAAATAATTAATCTTATTTAAGATAGCATTAATAAAATACGATAGTTTTTTTATTGACACTTGACATAAAATACATTATTATTAATAATAGAACATTTATATGTTAATTTTTACCTAATTTTTGTGTTATAAATCAAAAGAGGCAAATAAAATTTGCGGAGGATTTATGATTATTTATTGGTCCATGTTGCTTTTGATTGTGTTAACAGCGTTAATGACTACTCAGTACCAAATCAAAAAATATGGCGATACACTTTCAACTCGTAAAGTTAAGATTCATCCAATAATCCCATGGATCGTTTTTGGATATATAATATTTTTTATTGGATTTCGCAACATGGGTGGGGATACTTGGCTATATATTTTTAGCTTTAACAATCTTTCTACGAATCAAAGTATATCAGGAATTTTAGGCAATCAAAATATAAAAGGTCCCGTTTTTACTATTTTGGAGTTACTGATAAAAAGATACATTTCCAATCAATATTACTTTTTCCTTTTTTTTGTTGCTGCTGTATCTGGAATCTGCATAATGAAGTTGCTGTATAAATATTCAGATTATTTCTTTTACAGTGTATTCCTTTTTATGTGTACTGGAACTGTTGTCTGGATGATGAACGGTATACGCCAGTTTTTAGCTGTTTGTATTATTGCAGCTGGGTTTGATTGGTTATTAAAAGGAAAAACCGTAAAATATATTCTTCTTATTTTATTTGCCAGTACAATTCATAATACAGCGATCATTATGATTCCAATATATTTTGTTATAAGATGTAAGCCGTGGAGCAAGAAACTGATTTTGTTTATACTTCTCACTGCAGTTATCTGTATGTTTATGGGTCAATTCACTACTATACTTAGCGATTCGCTTGAAGCAACAACCTATGCAAATGCAGCAAACGAGCTAGCAAATGGTAGTGGTCAAGGTACAAATTATTTAAGAGTTTTAGTTGCCTGTATCCCCACAATATTTGCATTGATGTTCAGGCGTAAAATCGAGGCAAAATCTGATCATAAAATTGACATGTTGATTAATTTGTCTGTTGTAACATCCTGTTTTAGTATTTTAGGAATGTTTTCAAACGGGATATTAGTGGGCAGAATGCCGATTTATTTCAGTATTTACAATCTTATCCTTTTGCCATGGATTTTTAATAATGTTTTTAAAAAAAGGGATGGGTTGCTTGTAAAATTTATTTGCGGTATTTTATATTTGATATATTTCTATTATCAAATGGTAATAACTTGGAATATGTACTATGGAAGTGATTTTTTAAGAATGTCTGTTCACTTTTAATCTTTTAAATTTTCGTTAGTAACGCAAATCTGTTGTGCACTAAATTTTATATATAAAAATCCCGCAAGTTAATGCTTGCGGGATTTTTAACGTGATTTATCTTTGAATTATCTTGAATCTATTAGTGCCTTTTTAATTTAATAAATATGGATTTTTACCTTTATTTGTGATATAGTTTAGAAAGAAAGTTTGAAGAAAGGAAACACAGACTTTGGACAATGATGAAATATTAAAAATCAAGAATTTTACAAAAGAATATATTAGAGGAATTAAATCCGTAAATAACTTAACCATAGACATAAAATCCGGTGATATTTTTGGACTTGTCGGTCCGTATGGAGCAGGAAAAACCACTACATTAAAATCAATAGCAGGAAAAATTCCATTTGACGAAGGCAACATTTACATTGAAGGTTTATCTGTAATACTTTCTCCGCTTGAATGCAAAAAGCTTGTTTTTTATATGCCTGCAAGCCCGGATTTATACGATACGATGACAGGCATAAAATATTTAAACTTTATTGCTGACAGATATTCTGCATCAGACGATGACCACCACGATGAAATTTATAATCTTGCGGATGATTTTGAGATTTCACGGATTCTTTACGATGAAATCGGCACTTATTCCCGCAACAACAAACAAAAGCTGACTATTGTTGCGGCATTTCTTTGTAAACCTAAGTTGATGATTTTTGATGAACCATTTGCAGGCATTGACAATAGTACTGCTCAAAAATTAAAAGAACATATAAAAAAAGCTGCCGAAGAAGATTGTGCAGTAGTTTTTTCTACACATAATTTGGATATCACTGAAAATATATGCAATAAAATTGCCGTTATACAATCAGGCAAATTGATTGAATGCGGTATCACAAAAGATATTATAAAGCTTCAGTCAGTTAAAGATATTTTTCAGGATTTAAGCGAGCCTCAAAGCTGATAAATTAATTTTGACTTTATAATGGGGAGAGCTTTAATTGGCAAAACGGAAGTGGACGTGCGAAGAAATTGAAGAGTTCAGAGAAACTCATGGATGGATATACTTTAATCGGGAAGATTTGAATCTCTTTGTTCCTAAGCGCTTAGGATTCGGATATACGTTAAATTTTGCTCATCCCGTATCTTGGATTTTTATAGCAGTAACCATAGGATTGATTATCTGGAAATTGGTGAGATAATCAGTAATATAAAGAATTAAGGTTAGAAAGCAATGATTCAAACGTAAAAATAATATGCTTATTATAATTGATGGTAGAAGTTTTGTACTTTGTATTTTCAAAAGAAAATGTGCATATATTTTTAAATGAGGAGGGGTTGTTTTGAAAATCAAATGGAAAAGCTTGGTGATAAGTCTTATTATTCCGCTTATTGTGGGGGGGATATCAGGATTTTTATCAAGCGGAAGCATGGAAAAGTTCAATAATTTGAATAAACCTGCGTTATCTCCGCCGTCTTTAATATTTCCTATTGTGTGGACGGCTTTGTATTTACTCATGGGTATTTCCGCATATTTAATATTTACTTCATCTGCTCCGCAGAAGCAAAAAACCATTGCTTTAAAGATTTATGCTTTGCAGCTCGCTGTAAACTTTTTATGGTCTATTATATTTTTTAATTTCAGTGCGTATCTCTTTGCGTTTATCTGGTTGATATTATTGTGGGTGCTTATTTTAATAATGATAAAATTATTTTACCAGATATCTAAGCCTGCCGCATTATTACAGTTGCCTTATTTTCTATGGGTGACATTTGCAGGTTGGCTAAATTTAATGGTATATTTGCTAAACAGATAAATTTTAAAAAATTATAACACGCTTCTGTTATTCAAGTAACGGAAGCGTGTTTTTAATGTGTTTGAATCTTAAGCCGAATTAATTATCAAAACCAAAGAACTCATCAAGCCTATTAGGGCCTGCGAGTACGTCCCTTCCAACATAAAGAACGCCGCTGGGACGTGTTTTTACACTCCATTTAACAAGTGCAATTGTACCCCCGGAAATTTCTATTGCTGTCATGCATCTTGGGTGAACAACCGAACCATCGTTAAAATACATAGTGTCTCCGACATTGGGGAACGCCGGGCGATGTGTATGACCGACAACTAACATTTTGTGTTCTTTTGCAGCCCATTCAGAAAGCTTTTTTTCAACTGAAATCTTTTTATTTTGATTTCTGGATGCACTTGTAGGATCTTTGACACCGATTAATTCTAAAGGTCTCCATAAATGTCTAACGAGAAATCGCCCGAGCCGCCACCATTGACTGTTTATTAAATCTATCTGATGCCCATGGGTGAGCAGGATGTTATTATTTTTATAATCAAGTATGATTCCTTCATGAACATGGATGTTTGGAAATAGCGGTACATGGCTGTCATCACGATCATCACGGAAAGCTGTCAGGTTTTTTTGCACCCATTCCCTTTTTTTCTTAATCATATCGTGATTGCCGTAAATCATTATAAATCGGCAGTTTTTATAAAACTTGTTAAGCAGCCAAAATACGTCGCTATGTTGATCGGTAATGTTCGAAAAATTTTTGTTTTTCCACATCTCATCGCCATCACCGATTTCAATATATGTAAAGTCTTCTTCAAAATATTTAGTCAGCGCTGCAAAATAAACATTCTGATTTTGAGCAAAATCATCGCTGTTGTCGGCATCACCTCGGTGACAGTCGCTAATTAGGACAATGCGGGAGCGGTCGTCGATTGGGATGTGAACCGACGACTTAAAAACACGATTAATCTTTTTGTATGCTGTCATGGCGTGTTCTCCCCTTAAAGTATTTTTTAAGGCTGTGATTTTCAAAAAATATATTAGAGTTTTTACCGATGCTTAATGCCTGGTCATACATTTTATGGTTTCTGCTCCGCAAAAATTCCAGCTTATCTAGTGATAATCCGAAGTTCTGCGTCAGTTTATTAAACTCATCGCACATTGCCAAATCAAATTCCAGAGCTTCTTTGTCTGTTTTTGCGGTACGTGTGACAGGTTGCTTTGAATAAGGCACATCAAAAATTATTCTAACTGTATTGCCTTTAACGCTCATGTTTTTGCTG
The DNA here is from genome assembly GCA_030705695.1 of Bacillota bacterium. GTDB lineage: Bacteria > Bacillota > Clostridia > Oscillospirales > Acutalibacteraceae > JAUZPX01. Next base: position 1,009 of record JAUZPX010000076.1, on the reverse strand, counting down.
TTATAGCCTAGCTTTTGCAGTGCTTCTGTAAAAGCTTTGCACATTTCGCTGTCCTTTAATGTTATAATTACTACCATTTGCAGGTCAGCAGGGTCTGAAAACTCTCCGACTCTAAATCCTGTAAGCCACCAATGTTTTGCTGCACGTGTAAACAGGAGTATTCCTTGGCGTTTTAGCGAAAAATACATTGATAAAAATTCTGAATCATCTATTTTTTTATAAAATGTTTCAAAAGGGTGTTTATCCGAGTGAGGTCGGTCAGTTGCGTATATGCCGACTTCTGCTCCGCAGGAAAGTCCATACTGACCTTTCCATAATTCAATAAGCCAGTGTTTTCCTGCATAGTCAAATTCCACCGGCTCACAGTCAATAATCATATTCATTGGCGCGGCAGCATCATCATAAAGCCGGCAATATCCGAATTCACGCTGCCAAGCGTCGATTCTTGAAAAAAAGATATCTTGTCTTGGGTCAAATTCAAAGCCTTCAAAAGCAATAATATCGTTTATACTTCCGTTTTGTATTTCTTTTCTTATTCTATTGACGAAAAATAGCGCCAACAAAAAGCCGATAACAATTGCCAATGCGATAAGCGAAGAGCACATTATAAAGTTGTTGTTTACACCGCTGGTTGTAGTTGTCGCTGCAATAGTTGAGGCAACCGTTGTCGCAATTGTGCTAGTTGGCATTCTCATTCTCCTTTCTTTTTTTATTTTTGTGCTTACTACATTCTATTCTGCAATTTAAAATCTTGTTAAAGTAAAGCAAGTGATAAATAATCAATTAACTATTAGAGCAAAAAATTAAGCTGAAATTCCTATTATTTTTAATATAATATAGCTGAGTTTTTATACGTTACAAAAAACCTTAAAAAAACATCAAAAAAAGCTTGACAAAGTATAGGGGATATAATATAATATCACTTGCGCCTGTCGAGACAAGACGAGCCCTGAGCCCAGCAAGAATGCAGGGAAACAGGCAGTTTTGCAGTAGAAAAAGGCAACAAAGG
>JAUZPX010000075.1 GCA_030705695.1 Bacillota bacterium | reverse complement strand
TATATAATGAGTTTAAAAGCACAAACAGAGTAGTGCTTATTCTCGAAACATATAATGCTCCTCAGGTAAAAGGTGTTATATCTCAGTGCGAGCTTTTCATTGGTGCGAGAACACATGCGACGATTGCCGCATATTCAACAACCGTACCTACACTTGTGCTTGGATACAGCGTGAAAGCAAAGGGCATAGCCAGAGATTTATTCGGCGACGAAAAAGGTCTTGTTTTGCCTGTAAACGAAATTGACGACGAAAACACGCTAATAAGTGCTTTTAACGATTTGTATGAAAGAAAAGATCAGCTGAAGCAAACTCTTATCGATGTTTTGCCGTCTTATATTCAAATTGCATTATCAGCCGTAAAACATCTTAAACCCCTATTGTAAAGAAATGAGGCAAACCGTGAAAAAAGTTTTGTATTTTATTTCTTTGTTTTTGTATTATATAATCCTGCGTAAGCTGCCAACCTACGACAGCCCGGGCGGTAAACTATGGAAACATTTAAGAGCATCCGTATGTAAAAATTTATTTCTCTCCTGCGGAAAAGATGTAAATATTGAACAGGGAGCATATTTCGGGCGAGGCAACGAGATAACAATCGGTGACAGATCCGGCTTAGGCAAACAATGTAAAGTTTACGGCAAAATAAATGTTGGAAATGATGTTGTAATGGGTCCTGACGTTATTATATACACGAAAGACCATGTTTTTTCAGATACGAAAGTTCCTATTAATAGGCAGGGCATGACCGAAATGCGACCTGTTAACATCGAAGATGACGTATACATCGGCGCACGTGTAATTATTCTTCCGGGCATAAACATAGGTAAAGGCTCGGTAATTGCCGCAGGAACCATAGTAACAAAGGATGTACCTGAATTTGCAATATTTGCCGGTAACCCGGGTAAAGTAATAAAATTCCGAAACAAGGATAATAAAAATGAGACTTAATGAAATAAAAACCGGCGCGATACTTTCTTACATACTTTTAATTTTAACAATAGTAATAAGTATAGGGCTTACACCATTTATTCTTCACCATATAGGTCAAAGCCAATATGGATTGTTTGCTGTTGTAGGTGCTTTTGTTTCATATATTTCCGTAATGGATTTCGGGCTAAGCAACACTATTATAAGATATATTGCAAAATATAAAGCGGAAGACAACGAAAACGCAATAGAAAACTTTTTATTCATGTGTCTTGCGTTTTATATTTTTATAACTGTAATATTAGCTGGCTTAGGGGCAATTTTTTATTTTAAAATTGATGTTTTATTCGGAAAATCCTTTAATCCCACGGAGCTCAGCCTTACAAGAAAATTATTCATATTAATGCTCGCAAATCTTGCAATTACTCTAGTATACAATGCGTTTATCGGTATACTTTCAGGATACGAAAAATTTATTTATCAACGTGGAATGAATATTATTAAAACGATTCTGCGCAATGTATTTGTTGTCGTATTTTTATTGCTTGGATATAAAATAATCAGCATAGTTGTTATTGATACTGTTTTTAACGTAATACTATTTGGACTGGTTATTTATTACTCTCTAGTTGTTCTTAAGGTTAAAATCAAATTTCATTATTTTGACAAACCACTGTTTAAAGAAGTTTTTGCATTTTCTTTCTTCATCTTTCTTGCAATGGTGGTTGATCAGTTTTACTGGAGATTAGGGCAAATAGTTATCGGTGCTGTTTCAGGCACGGTTGCCTCAACAATTTATGCTATGGGCATTCAATTCCCTATTTATTATTTGACTTTTTCAACTGCAATTTCAACGATGCTGTTGCCTCGTGCCACAAAACTATCCGCCAAAAATGCCTCTCATGAGGAACTGACGGATTTTATGATAACAACAGGACGAATACAACTTGAAGTATTAGGGTTTCTTTTGCTTGCGTTTGCCTTTGTAGGAAAACAGTTTTTAATGGTATGGCTAGGCCCCGGTTATGATAACGCGTGGATTGTTGGTATTTTAATAATGGTCACGATTACAGTTCCGCTTGCGGAAAATACAACAGGTACTCTTGTCTTGCAAGCAAAAAACAAACATGCTTTCCGCTCTGTTTTATATCTCATTATCGCTGGGGTTAATTTAGTGATTACAATATTTTTTGCAAAAAAATGGGGTGTAATCGGCGCTTCGCTTGGAACTATCGTTTCGTTTATTATCGGTAATATAATTATTATCAATATCTATTATAAAGCTAAAATCGGAATTAATATTTTACGATATTTCAAACAGCTCATTAAAGGCATAATCCCTGCATTTATAATAACTTCAGGAATTGGATTTTTAACAAATTGCTATATTGAAAAAAACACATGGCCGTCTTTTATTTTATGTTCATTAATTATTACTGTAGCCTACTGTTTAAGTATTTGGTTTATAGGAATGAACAGCTATGAAAAAGAAATAATAAAGAAACCTGTTTGCAGTATATTTAATCGTTTGACATCTATTATTAGAAAATAACATATAAAGGGCTTGAATCTTTATGATTCAAGCCCTTTTTATTTGTGATTCTTTCTTGATTTTGTAATGTGTAAACAAAGTCTCTTCCCATATTAAAAATATATATTCCAGGTAAGACTTTTTTAAGCAATTTCGTTTTTAATATGATATTATTTAGTTAATAAATATTATTATTGAGGTGAAATAAATGGAAAATATTTGTAAAAACTGTAAACATTTCAGACAACACTATATTAAATTTGGAAAAAGCTACAGTGAAATATCGTACGGACATTGCGTCTATCCAAGATTAAAAAAACGTGAATCAACAACAAAAGCATGCGAGTATTATTGTGAAAGAAAATTGTTACAAAAGACGTAATTGTATTACATCTATATAAAAGGGCCTGAATCATTAAGATTCAAGCCCTTTAGTTATAAGTTTTCATTTAGTCCACAAGATATATGTTTTTTAATGGAAATTATACTCATGTTGTTCGTTGTTTTGCTGAAAGTTCTAATACATCAATCCTACACACTGTAACTGTTGAAACTTGATTTTCAGTGAAAGAGAAGTCTTTTCCTGTTTGATGATACATCAATATATTTAGTGCATTAATTTTATCCTCAGTGTCGTTTAATATTTTTACTTTACCTGTTCCAACAACGCTTTTGTACAGATACCCATATGAGCAAGCAGTATCTGCCGCTGTCATCTCATGCCAACAATCCATTTCAAAACATACAGTATCATTTTTTCTGATCATATCAATTTTTCTGCCCTCATTAGCGCAATGAAAATAAAAGTTGAAATGATTATTTTTAAATTCATAGCCAAAATTCAGCGGAACTATGTAAGGTACATTATTTACCGAAATTGCAATTCTAAATACTTTACAGATATCTATAATGCTGCAAATACTTTCAATATCTATTATTTCTCTGTCTTTTCTTCTCACAAAAATCTCCTTCATTAAAAAATAGCTAAAACTGAATTTGTTAATCCTATTATACCATAAAAATATAAAAAAGGCTTGAATCTTATTGATTCAAGCCCTTTTTTACATTAAAATTATTTATATATTGCAAGATACCATATGCCGCAAACGATTTAATATAAATTTAGACTAAAAAACTATCTCCACTCAATGTTTTCTTTAATTATCTTTGCCGGTACCCCGCCAACCAAACATTTCGGAGGAACATCTTTTGTCACTACTGCTCCCGCTGCAATAATTGCTCCGTCTCCAATTGTTACTCCTTTTAAAATCATAGCTCTCATGCCAATCCAAACATGATTTCCAATATTAATAGGTTGTGTTTTATTATCTGAACCAAAAACATCATGGTTATCTGAATCTCTGATCATTACTCCTTCTGCTATTGCGACATTTTCTCCGATATTAATTTCTTCATGACAAAAAATACGTGTATCGCTATTTATGTATCCGCTTCCAAAAGATAATTTTGCCCCGTCTAATACAGTTATTGTACAGCCGCAACAAATTTTCATTTCACTATTAACAATAATATTCGCATTTTTATTTAATCGCAAAATCGTTATTCTTGGGTCTTTCTTATACCATTTTTCACCGAATAATAAATGACCTTTAATATCGATATTACACTGTTTATCGATAACTAAAAGAGTTTTTTTATTAATTCTGAATTTATCTAATTGCAATAGAAATGAGTGTTTTTTTAATTTTAGGCTTAAAAAAATATTAGTAAAAAATTTATATTTTGATATGTAATTTAATAAACAATTAATTTTTTTCAAAATTAAACTTATCCTTTCAGAAACAACTGATTCAAAATAAAAAATAACAAGAGCAATTTTAATTTATAAAAATTTCTATATTTGATTTACTCGCTTTTTCCTTCGTGCTTTCAGTAAAACAATTGCAATAACTACAGCTAAAATAATTCCAAAGAAAATCGGTATTAATAAAAGCATGCTAAAACCTGATGGTACTTACCCCTATTAATATGCTTAATAATCTCAACTATGGAATTTGGGCAGTCTGAAAACGAATGGTCACCTATTGATTCCATACTGTTCGGAACAGTAATTTTATTAAAAAATTAAATGTTTTTGCACTTTGACGTTGATATGTGTTCGGCTGTGCGCGTTATGGTGGGCCAACATTATTTAAAAACAAACATTTTTGGCTTTGATTATTAGTTTCTATGTCAGATAATAGCTTATCATCAATTGTAACAGGAGTGTCCCCCGAATTAAAAATAAGTGTAATTTTATCATCGTATAAGTATATTGAGTTAATTAAAACACTTATCAAAGTTTTACGATACTTTATATCATCTGCATTGCCCTTTTTAAGCGCATTCAGAAAAAATTTTATTTGTGGAATTGTTAGCGAGGGATTAGATTTTTGTTCAAGCTCTATTTCCTTTTCAATTTCTGCATGTTCTTTTTCTAATGCAGGCATTTCTGCATATAGAGATTTGCGAACACTTTCGATATCACATTCCATAATTGCATTCATTAGATTTTTATGCTTTCGGTTGTTTTCAGATAATAACTTATTTAATCGTTTTAAGTTGGCGGTGTCTTTTTCAGCATTACACAACGCTACAACTTCATTTGCTATTTTTTGAATATTCTCATTTGTTAAGAGCCCACGGCATTCTGATATAACAAGATTTTCGATATAATCCTTACCTACCGCTTTCTTTTTACATATTTTTTTGTGTGTTCCGTTACAAACATAATAACGATAAGTTGTACCGCTTTTACCTGTACCAGAAAAACCTGTCATCATTTCTTTGCAATAACCACAGAATAGTTTTGTTGTTAATAAATATTCAACTTTTGCCTTTGTTCTTGCAGGGGCTTTTTTGTTTTTATCCATAATCTCAGCAACCCTAAAAAAAAGTTCGTCAGTAATTATCCGTGGCATTCCATCAGGTGTTTCATTACCCTTGTAAGTGTATATACCAATGTATTTCTTGTTTTTAAGCATTGTACGAAGCGAATTTTTGTTGAACAATGCACCACTTGATGTTCTATGTCCGTTTGCATTTAAATGTTCTGTTATCTCCACTATTGTTTTTCCCGAAGCATACGTCTCAAATATATATTGTACAATAGGAGCAGTGTCAACATCTATTTCAAAGCGTTTATCTGCACCTACCTTAAACCCTAATGGTATGTTTCCGCCTGTGCTTAGACATTTTTGTGCGTTTAAGTCCATGCCTCGGGTTACCTTCTGCCCTAATTCAGCCGAATAATATTCAGCCATGCCTTCCAAGACTGCTTCCATTAAAATTCCACTTGCATCCTCACTAATATTCTCACGGGCAGAAAGTACACGGATTCCATTCTTTTTAAGTTTTGCTTTATACGTAGCACTATCATATCTATTACGTGAAAATCTATCTAACTGATAAACAACGACATATTGAAAATGCTTTTTAGCACTATCTTCAATCATGCGTAAAAATTCAGGACGGTTATCAGTAGTTCCAGAAATTGCACGGTCTATATATTCATTAATAACGGTATAGCCCTTTCGTTCGCAGTATTCATGACAAACTTTGAGTTGACCTTCAATGCTTGTTTCCTGTTGGTTATGTGATGAATAACGACAGTAAATAACTACGTTCAATTGTTCTTACCACCCATTTTTAAACATTACTTCTGTGCATAAAATAGCTATACATCTACTTATTTTCTTGATACTTATGCTTATTTTAGAGATTTTTATAAATTTATTATAAGATATAACTATTGTGAAGTCAATTAAGCAATTAAGTCAATATTCAAAATCATTGAGAATTAAATATCTGTCAAGTAAATGTATGTAAATTTCCAAAATAGAAATATGCCGAAGCTTTGGTTCACACATCTAATTATTTTTTTATTTTCGTATGATTGCACAAAAAATATAGTTCTTAAATACAAAATCCACTCATCAACCTTTTAAAAACGGTTGTTTGAGTGGATTTTTTTGTGCATATTGCTAAACCGATTTTTTTAAAAAGTTAAAAAATCAAGCAAAAACCTCCTTTTTCAAAATATGCAAATCGTTATTACCATTGTGGCCGATTGGCTATAAAAATTTTAAGGAGGTTTTCAAGTTGAAAACAAATTATCCAAACATTGAAATTAGCAAAAAGCAGGCACAAAACATTGCAAGCGCAATATTCATTGACATCGTACAATACATTAAATCTCATACGGTGGAATATGATGAATTTCTAAGAGACGAAGAATATCTTGGACAAGCAGGAGGTGAAAAGTATGAGCTTTAATAGAATTCCCAATGAATTAAAACAAACGGCTTTATGGAGCGTATGGAAACGAGAGACTGACAAGAACGGACGCATTACAAAGATTCCATATAATCCTCGGACTGGCGGTAAAGCTCAATCAAATAATCCAGATACATTTACAAGTTTCGACATAGCTGTGGCTGCTACGCAATCTGGGCAGTATAGCGGTATAGGAATTGGCATTTTCAATGATATATGTGCAATCGATATTGACCACTGTGTAAATGACGGCAAACTATCAGAAATGGCACAAGATATTATTGATACTATGAACACTTATACTGAATACAGCCCAAGTGGCGAGGGCATAAGAATTCTTTTCACTGTAAAAGACCTCAACTATAACAAAACTGATTACTACATAAATAAACAAAACATAGGACTTGAAGTGTATGTAGCTGGTGTGACAAAAAAATATGTTACCGTAACTGGCAATGTTATTTCAGCGGGTGAATACGGTGACCGAACTGATGAATTGCAGAGTGTCCTCAATAAGTATATGAAACGAAAAAAAGCAAAGCAAAGCCATTCCAAATGCCTTATTCCTATATCAGATGAAGTCGCAAATGTGGGTGCGCTGCTTGACCATGAGGTTTTGAGCAAAGCACGTTCAGCGAAGAATGGTGCAAAGTTTAATGCGCTATATAATGGCGACATAACTTCATATAATTCTCACAGTGAGGCAGACCTTGCTCTATGCAATATACTGGCATTTTGGTGTAGACGAGACATAGAGCAAATGGACAGACTTTTTCGGGCAAGTGGCTTATACCGTGAGAAATGGGATAGGCGTCAAGCTGGCACTACCTATGGACGAAGCACACTCGAAACGGCAATTAATAACTGTAATGATGTTTATAGTCCAAAAAAGCAATTGAATAATTCAACAACCAATTTAAAACCACGTGATTTTACCGACGTAGGACAAGCTCAAATACTGACGCAGGTGTACGGTGATAGGCTAAGGTATTCAGAAGCAACAAAATACCTTTTCTATGACGGTATGGTTTGGATGGAAAGTAATTTAAAAGCACGCAGTTTAGTCCAAGAGTTGACAAAGAGGCAATTAAAAGAAGCTCGTACGAAACTCAAAAATGCGCAATTTATTAAAAATAAGGCAATAGTTATCGGTGAGAAGCAAGAAATAGAGGATGCTGAAGATGAGGTTGAGTATGCAAAAAAATACTATAATTACGCCATCTCACGTCGTTTTACCCCCAGAATAGATGCAACACTGAAAGAAGCCCAACCAATGCTTGAAATTGATATTAAAATACTTGACGCAGCCGAATTTAAACTGAATACAACCGCTGGAATTGTGGATTTAAAAACAAGCAATATATTACCTCATAAATCCAGCGATTATTGCACAAAGATAACAGCGGTAAGTCCAACGAATGAGGGTACGGAGCTTTTCTCGGATTTTCTAAAAGTAATAACTTGTAATGACAAATCTCTTGAAGAATATTTACAGCTAATTGCAGGGATGTTTGCTGTTGGAAAAGTGTTTTGTGAGAACCTTGTTATAGCTTATGGTAGTGGTCGAAACGGAAAGAGCACATTTTTTAATCTATTGGCACTGGTTATGGGAAACTATTCTGGCAATTTATCAGCCGAAACGCTAACGGCAAATTGCCGCAAGAATAAAAGCCCAGAATACGCTGAGTTACGTGGAAAACGCCTTGTTATCGCCGCTGAATTGGAAGAAGGTATGCGGCTCGATACAGCCATAGTAAAAAAGCTATGTTCCACTGACCCAATACTTGCTGAAAAGAAATATAAGGATCCATTCAGTTTTACTCCATCGCATACTGTGGTTTTATATACGAACCACCTACCACAGGTCAGAACATCAGATGCTGGCACATGGCGAAGGTTGATTGTTATACCATTTAATGCCATTATTGAGGGCGAAATTGATATAAAAAATTATTGTGATTATCTTTTAAAAAATGCAGGAGGCGCTGTGCTTTCGTGGATCATTGAAGGGGCACAGAGATTTATCGCTGCCAAATATACTATAGAAATTCCAGGGTGCGTCAAGCAAGCCATTCAAGATTACCGTGCTGACAACGATTGGGTAAGTAGCTTCATTTTGGATTGTTGTGAAATTGATAAGACTTTTAAACAGGAGGCTGGAGATCTACAAAAAGAATACCGTAATTATTGTTCTCGTGAAGGCGAACTTCCTAAAACTCCCCACGATTTCAAGGCAGCAATTGAGGGAGCAGGCTTTAAATGGCAAAGATCAAATAATGGGGCATTTTATTTTGGTTTACGCCTATTACCAAAGCAACAAACTTTTATAGAACAGCCCTCATCTTCCGAGTTACTGTCAATGCCTCACGTAAAGCCCCTGCCTTTCGGAATACCACCTCTGCCACCATTAACGGTGACGGAAGGTGACGGTGAAATACAAAACTTTTCAGAACCAGAAGTTGATTTTTAATTAAAAAAATTTTATAAATTGACCGTCACTGGCCGTCACACCTAACTGATATAATTACATAAACAACTCCGAATCAGTGTTTTATTCTACACCGATTCGGAGTTTTGTATAGTTATTAGAATGGTTTGAATGGTTTTAAGACTTTTTCACAGAGATAGAGAAGGAAACAGCGTAATAATAATTTTTACTTAATAAACATCTGGTTTCCCTCCGCTATTTCATACACCGACCCATCAATTGTAAATTGCAAAGCGCCGTCAAGACCTTCTGACATTTCAATATT
>JAUZPX010000074.1 GCA_030705695.1 Bacillota bacterium | reverse complement strand
TATAATATATTAGATTTTGTACATTAGGAGGGATATACCATGTCGTTGTGCATGAGCTGCATGAAAGAAATCGACGATTATGATGTCTGCCCTATATGCGGTTTCGATAATAGTGAGCATACTCCATTTCCATATCTTCCATTGAGAACAATTCTGCAAGACAGATATGTTATCGGAAAAATGTGCTCTGAAAACAACGAAAGTATTTGTTACCTCTGTTATGATAATGTAAAAAATGTTCCTGCAATTATTCGTGAGTTTTTCCCAAAACAGATATGCAGGCGTTCTTATGATGATATTGATGTATTTGTCGATGATGAAAATTTCGATACATACAAGGAGCTACAAAAGGAATTTTTAGCTTATTTCAGAAAAATAGCCAAGCTTAGCGATATTTCGGCTCTTCCCTCTATTTACGGTATTTTCGGTCAAAACAATACTTTATATACCGTTGAAGAAAAGTTTGATTTAATAGATTTTTCAGAATACATGGAACGCAGCAAAAATCAGCTGGAATGGAGTGTTGCAAGACCTCTGTTCATGCCTCTTTTAAATGCTGTAAGCGAGCTTCATCGTAATGGAATCGGTCATTATGGTATTGCTCCGCAAAACTTGTTTGTAACACCAAACGGAAAAATCAAACTTCTTGGTTTTTCTATTGAATCTGCAAGAAAAGCAGGTACTCCGATTGATCCCGAGCTATATTTCGGTGCTTCTGCACCTGAACAATATGAACCAGATTCGATATTAAATGATTCTACAGATGTCTACGGTTTTGCCGCAACGCTTTATTATGCACTGACGGGAAATTTACCTGATGATGTTGAAAAACGCAAAATTGACGGTCGTTTGTTAATGAGCACAAGTACCGTTAAACGTCTGCCTCCTCATGTTGTTACAGCACTTGCAAATGGCTTGCAAATGGAGCCTGAAAATCGAATTCCGAATTTTGAAAAACTTCGTTCTCAGCTTTCCGCTGCTCCAACCGTTAAAGCTATACAAGAAGAAATATCACGAACTTCAACAATTGAAACTCCCGATTACAATAAAAAATCAGATGCAAAACAAAAACCATGGTTTATTATTTCGGCTGCAATATCATTTGTTGTTTTTACGATTATCGGAATTGTCTGGCTAAGCAGCAATCCTTTATCAAATCTATTTAATTCAAGTGGAAACGCAACTGTTGCTCCGACTAAAGTAGCTGAACAAGGCTGGACAGGTCCTACAGTTCCCGACTTAACCGGAAAAATTTATGATGACTTAGTCAAAGCAACGAGTAGCAGTAACTCAATTCAGATTTATAGAAGTTTTCAAGATCAATATAGCGATACTGTCCCAAAAGGCGCAATTATCTCACAATCACCTTTAGCAGGCGCAGCTATTAAAGAAGCCAGTGGCAGTGCTGTATATGTTGTTGTAAGTAAAGGTCCAATGTATCAGCAGTTACCAGATATTAAAAACATGTCTGTTAACGAAGCGGCTACAAAACTTGGCAATATGGGCTTTCTTGTAAACGAAACTGACCAATATAGCGATACCGTAGCACAAAACATTGTTATCGACTATTCAGCAAACAAGGCCGGAGATAAAATAGCTTCTGGTTCAACAATCACTTTGATTGTAAGTAAGGGTAAACAACCAGCACCTACTCAATCGCCAACAACTGCTGTAAGTTCAAATAACGCTGTTCCCGCAAATCAAGCCGGAGAGAATCAATAGAGATTATCATAAAAAGGGCGAACATTTATAAAATGTTCGCCCTTAGTAAAATATAATTATTTTTTAACTAGCTGCTGTATTTTCACTTCTGTAGTTTGCAGCAAGCTATAAAGTGACGATGCCAAAAACGAGTAATTACCTGAAAGAACATCAGGAGATAATTCCGGTGCTTTTTCTTTTTCCAAACCATCAAAATCTCCAACACTAACACCATTTGCAATCTGCTGCGCATTTGCATTCGATATTTCAAGCAAAGCATTCGCATAACAACTGTGAAGTGTTTCTGGAATTGAAAACATTCCCTGCGGATTTTTCGGATTTGCGGAATATACGGTACGAAACATCTTGTAAACTGAAACCATTAAGTAATTTGATATTTCCGTCGTAATTCCCTTATTGCCCATTTTCTCCAAAATATCATATAAAACGCCAATGGAATTGACAAGCAGTTTTTTATTAAGAAGCGGCAGCATATTTGAAAGCTTGTGTCCTTTTTCGTTAGCAATCATTGATTCTGTTTCAGGAATATCGCTTAAGCTTAATTTTGCACCTGATTTCTCAAGCGTTCTTCCTAAAAGATAATCGCAGGAAACATTGTAGTAATCTGCGATATTCACTACAAAATCAAGGCCACATTCACGGATTCCTTTCTCGTAATGAGAAAGCAACGCCTGTGAAACACCAAGGTCTGCTGCCACCTGTTTTTGACTTTTATTACTTTCTTTCCGCAAAAGAGAAATAATACGCGAAAAATCAGAATTCATGAAAATCCCCTCAAAAACTTCCCAAAAATATTCGACAAATATATACACATAGTATATAATATTCTTAATAACTTGTAAAGTACCACATCTGGAGGTAAACTTATGAAGTCCTACTATATACATCTAATTCGGCACGGAATTACATCCGAGGGTAAAAAAGGCGCTTATATAGGCTCAACTGACAGCCCTTTATGCGAAGAAGGAATTACAGCTCTCAAAAACATAACAGAGAAATATGATTATCCTTGTGTACCAATTGTATTAACAAGCCCTATGCTACGCTGTGTGCAAACCTGCAATTTAATTTATCCCGATATTAAACCGCAAGCGGAAGAAAATTTGCGTGAATGCTCGTTCGGACGCTTTGAGGGCAAAACTGCTGCTGAATTAAAAGACGATCCCGAATTTTCGCTTTGGCTTGCAAACTCTCAACAGACAACCCCGACCGGCGGAGAAAGCGGTGCCGATTTCACTAAGCGCATCTGCCTTTGTTTTGAAAAAATAGTCAATAATCTTTTAAAAAGCGGCGAAACACAATCTGCCATAATCACTCATGGTGGCGTAATAATGACGCTTCTTGCAATTTACGGACTCCCAATGGCAAAACCGTTTGAATGGCAGATGGACAGTGGATTCGGCTATTCTCTGCGGATTACTCCTTCACTCTGGATGAGGGACAAAGTCTGTGAGGTCTGTGGACTTATTCCCTTTGAAAAAGAACCCGAGGAAGATGATGATGAATCCTAACGAAAAACTTGAACCTTTGGGCAGCGGTATAGAAGTAATCGTATCTCCTACCCATAAGTTCAATACCGATACAATTTTGCTTGCAAATTTTGCAGCACCAAAGCCAAGTGAAAATGCAATTGAACTCGGAAGCGGCTGCGGAACGATTCCTCTTTTATGGTTTCGTGATAACCCGACAGTCCAAACTATTGCTGTAGAAATTCAGGAAGATGCGGTGGATCAGCTAAAAAGGTCTGTAAAACACAATCTCGCTGAAAAGAGTATTGCTGTACTACATGAGGACTTGCGGAATTTAAATAATCTTTTGCCCGCAGGTGCTTTTACACTTGTTGTATGCAATCCTCCGTATAAAGCGGCGAACAGCGGCATTGTAAACCCATCTGAATCGAAAAAAACAGCACGGCACGAGGATAGCTGTACTCTTGATGACGTTATATCCTGCGCTTCGAGACTTCTGCAATTTGGCGGCCGCTTTTGCATGTGCCTTCGCACTGAACGCCTTTTAGAAGCAATAAGTATGATGCGTTCATTTGATTTAGAGCCTAAAAGGCTACGGTTTGTCCAACAACGAATCGCAAAAGAGCCAAAGCTTTTCCTTATTGAGGGGCGGCGTGGTGGCAAAAAAGGCGGTTTAGTCATGCTTCCTACACTTATGATAGAAGACGAAAACGGCGGTTTTTCAGAAGAAATGATGTCTATATACGGAATTTACAAGGATGATAGATTATGAGCGGAATTTTATATGTTATAGGTACTCCTATCGGCAATTTGCAGGATCTGTCACCTCGAGCTGTTGAGACGCTCAGACAGATTGATTTTATAGCAGCCGAGGATACCCGTGTTACTGTAAAGCTACTAAATCATTTCGAAATAAAAAAGCCAATGATAAGTTATTTTGAACATAACAAGCACATAAAAGGTGAAATAATAATAAACAGAATACTGAGCGGTGAAATCTGCGGTCTTGTCACAGATGCAGGGATGCCCGCAATTTCTGACCCTGGGCAGGAATTAGTAGCACAATGTGCAGAAGCTGGCATTACTGTTTTGTCTATCCCCGGTCCAACTGCAATGACAACTGCTCTTGCTGTCTCTGGCCTACCTACAGGGCGGTTTACTTTTGAGGGCTTCCTCAGCATGAACAAAAAGAACCGTATGCAGCACTTAAATGAGCTTAAAAGCGAAACACGCACCATGGTGTTTTATGAAGCACCACATAAACTTAATGCTACTCTTACTGATTTATATGCAGCTTTTGGCGAAAGAAGAATAGCGCTTGTCCGAGAAATTACAAAAATTCATGAAGAAACTATTCGCACAACGCTTTCTAATGCAGCTGTATTGTATGAAGAAACGCCTCCGAAAGGAGAATTTGTATTAGTTATTGAGGGAACACCCCCTACAAAACAAACAGAAAGCTTCACACTGGATGATGCTGTGAAAAAAGCGAACGCTTTAATTAAAAGCGGTGAGAAAGCCGCTTCTGCTGCTAAAATTGCCGCTGCGGAAACAGGCATAAAGAAAAGCGAAATTTATAAGATCATTGCCGATAAGGAATGAAAAAATGACATACGAACAAGCTATAACAACGATACATTCTCAGCCCAGATTTTCACCGAAACCAGGGCTTGAACGAATTAAAAAGCTCTTAAATTATTTTGGCAATCCCCAAGACAAACTAAAATTCATTCATGTTGCAGGCACTAACGGAAAAGGTTCAACATGCACACTTATTGCCTCGGTTTTATCGGCCGCAGGGTATAAAACAGGATTATATACTTCGCCGTTTATTGTTGATTTCCGTGAGCGCATACAAATTAACAAGGAGCTAATCCCAAAAGATGAGCTAGCATGCCTTTTAGAAGAGATGCTCTCAAAAATTTGCGAAATGGCGCAAAACGGTGAAAACATTATTGAATTTGAACTTATCACCGCTATGGCTTTTCTGTGGTTTTCACGCCAAAATTGCGATATCGTTGTACTTGAAACAGGGCTTGGTGGACGGTTTGATTCCACAAATGTTATAACTACCCCCGAAACCTCCGTAATCACATCAATAAGCCTTGACCATATGGATATTCTTGGCGATACAATCGAAAAAATTGCGTTTGAAAAAGCAGGAATAATTAAGCATAACGGCAATACTGTATTTTTTAGGCAAGAAGAATGCGTTAATCAGATTATTAAACAAACAGCTTTTGCTAAAGAAAATAGTTTGTATTTTGCAGATGAAATTATGCTTGAAATACTTGAAAAAAGTTTAAATGGAACTCTTTTGCGTTACAAAAACAATGAGCTGTTTCTGCCGTTTCTCGGTATGCATCAAATTAAAAACGCAAAAACAGCAATAAAAGCATTGGAAGTTCTTCGTAATAACGGCTATAAGATAAGCGACTTTTCATTGACAGACGGCTTTAAAAAAGCAAAAATTCCTGCTCGAATGGAAGTTTTAATGCAAGACCCGCTTGTATTACTTGACGGCGCCCACAATGAGGGCGGTATGTTAGCACTTAAAAGTGTCATTAACGATTATTTGGACGGTAAAAAAGTCTTTGGCTTTGTCGGAATGCTTAACGACAAAGATGTAAGCTCCTCATTAAAAGTTATTGAACGCTTATTTGACACACTAATAATAACAGAAACGGATAATCCACGTAAAATGTGTTGTGATGCACTTTTTAAGCTTGCTTTGCCGTTGTTTGAAAACGTAATTTGCGACAGTAATCCGTCAAGTGCATTTAAACAAGCCTTGCAAATGGCGAAAGAAAGTAACGGAGCAGTTGTTGTTTTTGGCTCATTATATCTGGCTGCGGAAATCCGAAGTTTATTCTTCTATTGATTCGACAACAAAATATGCGAAAATTTGTAAAAAAAATCACCTATAATTTAGGTGATTTTTTTGTATATTTTTAAAAAAATAGGGCATACTGTATTTATTTCTAAATAACATATTTATTTTCTCATACTTAACAAATAGTAAAAAGGATTTTGCAAAAAACGGAGGTCAAAAATGAGTGTAAAAATTAGTCATGAAAATGGCAAAATAACAGCAAAACTTATGGGCGAAATTGACCATCACACAGCAAAAGCAATGCGCGAAGAAATAGACAGCGAAGCCGAAAAAATAAAGCCGGCTGTTTTATATCTTGACTTTTCAGAAGTGCAGTTCATGGACAGCTCAGGCATAGGGCTTGTTATGGGCAGATTCCGCCAAATGGAGCTTCTTGGCGGAAAACTACGTGTAATAAACGTTCCTGAACATCTTGAAAGAATTATGGCGTTGTCAGGACTTGGCGCTCTGGGCGTTTTAACAAACGAAGGAAAGGTGAAAAAATGAAAATTATAAATGAAACAAATATTTCTTTCATGAGCAAGAGCAATAATGAAAGTTTTGCACGCAGTGTGGTTTCGGCGTTTGTATTGCAATTGGATCCGACTATCACAGAGCTTGCGGATATAAAAACTGCGGTTTCAGAGGCGGTAACAAACTGCATTGTTCATGCCTACAAATATGAAATGGGCACAATCTACATAACAGTAAGAATTATCGAGGGCGGCAAAATTCAAATAAAAATTCGTGATAAAGGCTGCGGAATTGAAAATATACACGAGGCTATGGAACCTCTTTTTACAACCATGGGCGGAGAGCGTGCAGGGCTTGGTTTTGCCGTTATGCAAAGCTTTATGGATAAAATTCGTGTTAATTCAAAAGTCGGTAAGGGTACAACAATAACCATGGAAAAATCAATTATCCGACGGGCGAAAAACAATGAGTAACCGTGACGAATTCATTAATGATAATTTAGGGCTAGTACATGCCTGCTGTAAGCGATTTACAGGGCGCGGAATAGAATATGATGACCTTTACGGAGCAGGCTGTCTAGGGCTTGTAAAAGCATATGACAACTTTGATAAAAGCCGAGGGTTAATGTTTTCTACATATGCAGTTCCTGTTATTTTAGGAGAAATTCGACGGTTATTTCGTGACGGCGGTGCCGTAAAAGTCAGCCGTAATTTAAAAGAACTGTCGCTTAAAACAAACCGAGCAAACTCTGCATTCATTGCCGAGCACGGCAGAGAGCCAACAATTTCTGAACTTTCCGAAATTTTGGGCGTTTCTCCATCAGATGTCAGTGAGGCGCTTTGTGCCGGACAGTTGCCGTTATCGCTTACAGCAAGTGATGATGAAAACGAAAACGGTGCACAGCTCGATATCCCAGTTGACGCACCTGAAGAAAAACTCAGTGAGCTTTTGTCGCTAAAACAAGTCGTAGGCGAGTTACCACCTAACGACCGTTCTTTAATTGTATTGCGCTTTTTTAAAAGCCATACACAAATGGAAACTGCCAAAGAGCTTGGCATGACGCAAGTACAGGTATCACGGCGAGAAAAGAAGATTTTGCTTGAACTGCGAGAAAAATTAACAGTTTAAAAGCAGTCGACTTAATCTGAATTGCACCGGTTAATTTTTAAGGTCATTTCAGTTGCCGACTGCTATTTAATTAAAAACGAAATTCGAAAAACTTTTCAGGCGTTACTTCAAGTATGTCAGATAAACGAAACAAAATATCAAGCGAAACACCTGAACGTGCTAATTCAATATTACCCATATGGGTACGATCTATCCCAAGAAGCTCAGCCATTTGAAGCTGAGAATATCCTTTTGCTTTTCGATAATATGCAATGTTTAATCCTAATTTCTTATATTTTTCAATTTGGTTTTGATCCATAACTATCACCCACTCAATTATAAAGTTTATTAAACGAAATCTAAACCGTGTGTGACTTATATTATGATGGTTGACATTTATCATAATATGAGTTATAATATCATCAGAATAAAGGTTATATAATGAATTGATTATATAATAATCAATAATATGTCTGTATACAAATAAAGGCTTCCCGGTTTTTTAATAATCGGGGAGCCTTATCAAATATATCTATATTCTAATCTTTCAAATCGTTTAAATCGTACGGCGTTTGCTGATAAACATAGTAGTTCAGCCAATTTGTAAAAAACAGGTTTGCATTACTGCGCCATGTCATCGGCGGCATATTTGCAGGGTTGTCATCAGGAAAATAGTTGACAGGCACCCTGGGATTTTCGCCCTTATTTATATCACGGAAATATTCTTTTGCAAGGGTATCTCTATCGTATTCGGCATGCCCCAGAACAAAAAACTGACGGCCGTTTTTATTCGCAATAACAGAAACTCCGGCTTCTTTTGAAATAGCAAGGATTTCTAGCTCTGAATGCTTTGCAATTTGGCATTCATCAACACCTGTATAGCGTGAGTGCGGAAGATAGAAAGCATCATCAAATCCTCTAACAAGCGGATGATGCATATTAAGTACTTCATGATGATATATACCGCTCAGCTTACAAGGCAACATCGTTTTCGGCACGCCGAAGTGATAATAAAGACCTGCCTGAGCACCCCAACAAATGTGATAAACAGAATATACGTTATGTATGCTCCACTCCATGATTTTAGTGAGCTCATCCCAATAGTCAACTTCCTGAAACGGAAGCAGCTCAACAGGTGCTCCTGTAATAATCATGCCGTCAAATTTGTTGTCTTTAACCTCATCGAATGTTTTATAAAATTTTAGCAGATGATGAGGTGATGTGTTTTTAGACGTATGTGTTTCTGTCTGTAACAGCTCAATATCGACCTGTAATGGACTGTTCCCCAAAAGACGAAGAAGCTGAGTTTCGGTTTCGATTTTTGTGGGCATCAGATTCAAAATCAAGATTTTGAGTGGACGGATATCCTGCTTTGCAGCACGATCTGATGACATAACAAAAATATTTTCACTTTCTAATATTTTTGTTGCCGGCAAATCGTCTTGAACTTTAATCGGCATGATGCTCACCTCTATTTTTTCAATAATAAATTAGACAATTTTTTAATAATCTTTATTTTTATAAGATATGACTTAATCCCTGAAATGCATATTGAAAAAGCTACCTCAAACTTTGATTTTTTATAATCAGTTTGCTCACTGTCTAAAATTTTAATAATGTCATTTGCTAAATCAAAATACACTCTTTTTGCAAATTGATTTGGTGAATTTGTGAAGTCACTTTTAGATTTAATATATTTATCAAATTCAATCAACTTTATATTTTCGAATTCATCAGCTAATTTTTTGGACTTCTCAATCAATAATTTATTGAAAACATGCTTGTTTTCATATGATTTATTTTCATTATTTTCAAATTTTGTTTGTGGTCCAAGTAACAAAACAAGCGTTGTTTCTTTTGG
>JAUZPX010000073.1 GCA_030705695.1 Bacillota bacterium | reverse complement strand
GCAAAGATACACAATGCCATACGGTGAAGTTACAGGTATCTTAACAGATATAGGAACCGAAGAACTAGCACACATGGAAATGGTTAGCACAATTGTTCATCAGCTTACTCGAAATATGACAATTGATGAAATCAAAAAATCCGGATTTGAAGCGTATTTTGTAGATCACACAGCTGGTATTTATCCCGTAGCCGCATCCGGAGTGCCGTATTCAGCAGAAACTTTTGCTTCAAAAGGCGATGCAATAACCGACCTTCATGAAGATATGGCAGCAGAACAAAAAGCTCGCACTACCTATGACAATATCCTAAGACTTGCTGATGACCCAGATGTACGTGATCCGATAAAATTCCTGCGTGCACGTGAAATAGTTCATTTTCAGCGTTTTGGAGAAGGATTGCGAATTGTTCAGGATAACTTGGATTCTAAAAACTTCTATGCTTTTAATCCTGAGTTTGACAAGTAGATTTTATCTTTATATGTAAAAAAGCGGGGATATCTCCCGCTTTTTTTATATATAATTAAAAACTTTAATCCCCTATTCTTGGACCGACTTTTTCTTTTATTTTGTCGCTTTTCAACATATTTTCCTGGATGGTTGCGAAAAAACCAAGAGCAGAAAGAAAACAAGTAACTAAGTACAGAAACATTGTTAATAATGCTCCAATTTGAATTGCCGATCTAATATAATAGGTAATCCAAATTATCCCTATTGCAGAACAAACAAACCCCAATATGTTTTTTATATTATGATTCTTATCGAATATTGCAGCAATCAAAGCTATCAACGGAGCAATAATAAAAACTGAAAAAACATAACCGCTGTTACCAGGGGCATCCATTCTCATATCCTGCCCAAAAATCAAATTCAGAGCCGTTGCATATAGAGTTTTATGTTTTTCTTTCTCATACCAAACACCATATGGCATTGATGTAAGAAATAAAATGATTGTAAATAGCCATATTTGTGCTATACGCAATCTTTTTGCTGCACTTTTTTTAGGCTTTTTGCTTGTATCCAAAACTTTCTCCCTTTCAGCTATTTATATATGAATTTCAGTTTATATTGCTCAATAGCATCTTCTACGATTTTTTGTGCCATCTCTGCTCCCTGAACTTCGTTTACAGCAGTTTCTTTGTTTTCAAGAGTTTTATATACTTTGAAAAAATGCTCCATTTCTTCAAAAATATGCTTTGGCAGTTGTGAAATATCCTTATATTCATTATAAGTCGGATCATTAAACGGTATTGCAATAATCTTTTCGTCGTTCTTATCGTTATCAATCATATTGATAACACCGATTGGATAGCAGCGAATAAGCGTCATTGGATATATAGTTTCACTGCACAAAACGAGAACATCAAGCGGATCAAGATCATTGGCATAGGTTCTGGGAATAAATCCGTAATTGGCCGGATAGTGCGTTGATGTATACAAAACTCGGTCAAGCTCAAGAAAACCGGTATTCTTATCAAGCTCATATTTTGACTTTCCGCCTTTAGGAATTTCAATCACAACCATAAAATCCGTGGCGTGTATCCGTGAAGAATCAATATCATGCCAAATATTCATGCTTTATCCGTCCTTTCTTAAAACCTTTTCTTTTATTTTATCACAGATTCATTTCTTGCACAATAGAGAAAGCTATGCTATAATTATTTTCATTTCACAGGAAAAGGGGTTTAATTGACTTGAATAGTTGGATTGAAAATGCGCAATTTTATCATATATATCCTCTTGGATTTTGCGGAGCACCTTATAAAAATGACGGAGAAACAGTCTGTCGCTTAAACAAACTTATTGAATGGATCCCGCATCTTAAAGAATTAAATATCAATGCTCTTTATCTTGGACCAATTTTTGATTCATCTTATCACGGTTATGATACAAAGGATTATTTTAAAATTGACTGCCGACTTGGTACTAATGAGTCATTTAAGCAAGTTTGCGATAAACTTCATGAAAACGGAATAAAAATTGTCCTTGACGGAGTATTCAATCATGTTGGCCGTGAATTTTGGGCATTTAAAGATGTTCTGCAAAACGGACAATATTCTGAATATTGCTCATGGTTTAAAAATCTTAGCTTTTCTCATACCAGCCCAAAAGGAGATCCATTCTCATACGAGGGTTGGAACGGTTTCTACGACCTTGTTAAGCTGAACCTACAAAATGAGGAAGTCGTCAATCATCTATTTGATGCAATCTCGATATGGATTGATGAATTTAATATTGACGGTATTCGCTTAGATGCAGCAGACTGCCTTGATTTTGACTTCTTCCCAAAACTTCGTCAGCTCTGTGACAGCAAGAAAAAAGATTTCTGGCTGATGGGAGAGATTATACATGGTGACTATAACCGTTGGGCAAATCCCGAAATGCTTGACTCAGTAACAAATTATCAAACATATAAAGGAATTTGGTCGTCTCATAATAACAAAAATTATTTCGAAGTTGCTCACGCTTTAAACCGCCAAGCAGGCAGTGATGGAATGTATAAAAACATTTACATGTACAACTTTCTTGATAATCATGACGTAGACCGAATAATTGACATTTTAAAAGATAAATCTCACATTAATAATGTATATACTGTTTTATATACTATGCCCGGTATGCCGTCAATCTATTACGGCAGTGAGTTTGGAGTTCACGGAATTCGCTCAAACCGCAGCGATCATGAATTGCGTCCATGTCTAGAACTAAATGATATTTCTGAGCGTAATGACAATATTTTTGAACATTTGAAAAAGCTATCTGAAATCAGGAAAAACTGTGATGCTCTAAAAAACGGCAGCTTTGAAAACATAGTTATTAAAAACGAACAACTTGTTTATAAACGTCAAAATAATAATGAAACAGTATATATTGCTTTAAATCTTTCGCATGATGAGGCAGACGTTGACTTTCATATTGACGTTAATGAACCTCTTTTTGACGTTTTAAATAACAATCAGCGCTTTGATATCTGGAACAATCATCTTCATTTGTTTATTGCTCCTTGCAGTGCAAGAATTCTGACTCAATTAGTACAAAATAACCTTGACGATACACAGCAACAGAATGAACCCGAGACAGAAATCCCAACAGAACCTCAAGAGCTTCACTTAGGTAGGTATCGCCATTTCAAAGGCGGAGAATACGAAATCATCGGCTTTGCAATGCATAGTGAAACAGGTGAAAATATGGTTATTTACCGTGATGTAAACTCAGGAGCTTTATGGGTGCGACCTTACTTTATGTTTGCCGGAACAGTTACACGCGATGGCAAAACATTTTACCGATTTGAACCTATTATATAATATACAAAAAAGGGGCTGTCATTTGGCAGCCCCTAAATCTTTTCTGTTATTATTTTTTATTTTGCCTGCTGAATAATTATGCTTGCATCTGCATCAAGTGTAATCGTTGTACCGTTAATTTTGCATTTGTCGTTTGTCTTAAAAAGAATATTACCGAATTTCGCATCTTTCGCACTGAATGTTACAGCTTCATTTAAGAGATTATTAAATACATATATACCTTCATTACTGTCCTGTCGAAGATAACCCATAACGTTCGTGTTTGCGTTTATTGAGGTAAATGTTCCCGAGAAAAATACAGGATGAGCCTTACGTAATGCTATAAGGCTTTTATAATAATTGAACAAAGAGTCTTTATCGGTCATTTGCTTATCGGCAGGCTCGATACCGCTGTTATCGGAATCGGACTCCCATGTCGCTGTCATACTGTTTTTACTATTTGACCAGAGAAGAGGTTCACGTTTATTCTCATCTTTCCCCTGCCCCTGCATGCCCAGTTCTTCACCGTAGTAAATAAATGGATTGCCGGGTAATGTCATATAAATGTTTGCAACCATTTTAGCTTCACTGACATTTTCGTTTACCTGTGACATAATACGGTTAATATCATGATTGGCACCAAACACGCCGTCGATAAATTTTTTGTCAATGTCAGTATTTTGTTTTAAACTGTCTGCAAAAGCATCGGCAAGTGACTGATCTGCAAGCATTGCAATATTGTTAGGAACCGCAGACATTAGATTGCTTTGAAAAGAAAAATCGAATTTAGTATCAAATGGCTGAGCATATTCTGGGAGAACCTGCTGGCTTTGCCATGCTTCACCGCACAAATAAACTTTTGGATTTACTTTTTCGCAAGCAATCGCAAACTCATTCCACCATTTCAAATTTTTATCTGTACGGCTCATTGACCCTGTTGACGGCTCATTTGCTCCGTAAATATGCATAGCGGCATCAAGACGGAAACCATCAACGCCCATATTTAACCATTTTGTTGCTGAATTAATTATTTCTGTTCGAACATCAGGGTTATCATAGTTTAGGTCAGGCATGCTGTCGCTGAACATTGCAAAATAATCGTAACCGTCACCGTTTGAATGCCATTCTTTACTGTTCCAGGGAGTTTCAGAGTCGAAATCTACACTTGAATCATTTTGTGATACCCAATGATAATAATTTCTGTATTTACTCTTAGGATCTTTCGAGGCAATAAACCATGGGTCTTTATCGCTTGTATGATTAACAACGAAGTCCATTATAACTTTTATTCCGTCACTATGAGCTTTTGCAACCAGATTTTGAAAATCTTTTATCGTTCCGTAATCAGAATTAATCGAGTTATAATCCATTACGTCGTAGCCATGATAAGATGGCGAAGGATTTATCGGCATCAGCCAAATGCCCTGAATACCAAGGCTTTTCAGATAATCAAGCTTCGATGTTACGCCATTAAGATCACCGATGCCGTCCCCGTTAGAATCGGCAAACGAACGAACAAAAATCTCATAGTAAACACCGTATTTCTGGCTCTCGTCCCCTTTGTTGCGAAGCGGATAACTTACTTTGGCAACTGAATTTGAGGATGTATCGGAAGCGGTAGAAGAGACAGAAGAATTATTTTTATTGCAGCCATAAAACGCAAGAATTCCTGTCATTATGAGCAAAGACAACAACACGGATAATGTTCGTTTCAAATTCAACATTCCTTTATTCAAAATAGATAAATAGTATATGCAATAACTTTAGCTATATAAAAGTTACTTTTATGATTTTATGCTTTTTTATTTTTTATTTTTTTATTAATATAAGCAATAAATGGAGGCGTCAATGATGCAATTACAATAAGCATCATAATTAGCGAAAGATGCTTAGCTACAAACTCATTGGTACCCAGGAAATATCCTGCAACCAGGAAGAAAGCTACCCATAATAATCCACCGAGAAAATTATACAGCGCAAACACAGCTGTTTTCATTTTTGCAATACCTGCCACAAAAGGAGTAAATGTACGAATAATCGGCATAAAGCGTGTAATTATTATAGTTACTTTACCATGACGATTAAAGAAATCCATAGCAGAATCTATATTTTCTTTCTTAATAAATCGATGCTTTTCTTTGTTGTAAATTTTTTGACCAATTGCGCCACCGATGAAAAAATTCGCCATATTTCCTAAGAATGCTGCTGCTAAAAGTACAATAAACAATACAAAAATATTAGATTCGCCTTTGGTTGTTGCAGCAACCATTGCCGCAGCAAAAATTAATGAATCTCCGGGTAAAAACGGTGTAACAACAAGCCCTGTTTCACAAAAAATTACAAAAAACAATAAAAGATAAATTATTGCACCGTATTGATGAAAATAACCGGGAAGATATCTGTCCATATGTAATATAAAATCAATTGCCCAAGAAAAAAAACTCAAATTCATTCTCCATTCTGTACCAAAAATTGTTATCTAAATCCATAGTCAAACAAATAATATATTATCATGTTTCACAATTAAAAGCAAACAGAAATATCTTTAAAAATTTCATGTAATTTGCCAGTTCTGTTATCATAATAAAAAATAACAGCCACCATTCAAATTTGAACAGCGGCTGAATTTTTATTATATATTGCAATTATTGTAATAGTTCTTCAATTAGAATCCTTTAACCAATTTTGCAAGATACTTTTGAAGTAATGTTACATCTTTAATGTTTACAACACCGTCTTTGGTTACATCCGCAAGGACTAATTGGTCAGCGGTAAGAGTTGTCATTTTAGCAAGATATTTCTGCAAAAGTGTTGCATCTTTAATATCTATCTTGTTGTCTTTATTTATATCTCCCAATTGATATTGAGGAGGCGTTGTAGGAGCAACTGTAGGAGCAACTGTAGGTGCTTGTGTAGGTGCAATTGTCGGAGGCAATGTCGGACTTAACACTGTTGTATTACTTGACAAAACAGCTCCGTTAACTGTAGCATTGTTAACCACAAAGTCATTAAAATTAGCATCATAAGCGCAATCAACAAAAGAAGTTATATTGATGCTTCCGTTACTTATAACATCAAAAGTAACAACAGCAATAGCTGCTCCATTGTCTGCTGCAAATGCAGGGAACCCGCTAACGGGATTCGATATATTAAAGCTAATAACATTATCAGTGCTGTCTGCCTTTGCTGTAGGCGTTCCTCCAATTACACCGCTTGATAAGCCTGGGTATGTAATGGATTTAAAAGATAAAATGCTTGGATCATATTCAATTTCATCTTGGAGTGCAGCAACAGGCAATTGAACGGTACCTGCTTTTAGCGTTACAGTGAAAATTACGGTTTGACCTGTTGTAACATTTTGACTTGTTGAAGTATATGCCGAAGCAGTAACACATACAACGCAAAACATGCTAGCTAGAATAGCAATTGACAAAGCAATGCAAATTATTTTTGATCTCTTGTTAAACAAATGAATCTTCCCCTTTCAATTTGAAAAATATATTATAAATATATTTTCATTAAAACAAACGCCCATAAAAAACTCATTACTTTACTTATTATATAACAATAACGTATAATGATTTTCTATTTTCAATTGTAGCATTAAAGAGGTAAAAAGTCAACAAAAAGCGACATTCAATTTAATTCTGTATATTAACTTTGACAGCTAAAAGTTTTAACTTTACCAATTAATAATTCTACTAAACAATTATTAAACCATTATCAAAAATATTTATAATAGTATATAAAAACTTAATTAATCATTAAAATAAAAAATACCCGATGTTAAAAGACATCGGGTAGCTTTTCTGGCTGGGATGGATGGATTCGAACCATCGAGATGACGGAGTCAAAGTCCGTTGCCTTACCGCTTGGCTACACCCCAATATTTTAGATTTTTCTGCACAGTGTTATATATTATAGTTTATATTTGCCTCATTGTCAATAAAAATGCGAAAACTTAAAAAGCAATTTTTTATTGTTGTTATAATCTTTTAAGTTTCAATAATACAAAAATCCCGACAGCTCAATTTAGAACTGTCGGGATCTTTTATGTATTACTAATTCTTTTGGGCTTTTAGTGTTTGCAATACAGTGTCAGATTGAATAGCTTCAGGTGTAAAACTGTTATTCTTCCACCATGCTGTAATTGACGCCGCTGCTGTAAATCCCCAAGTGAATAGCTGTGTAACTGTATCGTCGGTGAATGGCAGTGGATTTTTGCCGAACATTACAAGAGCCTGATTTATAAGTGCCAATAACAACACTGCTGTACGAATAATTGTAGCTTTTGAAACTTTCATTGACTTACTTCCCTTCTGTACTCTTCCAGTAAAGATTTATATTTCTCTTTAATTGCTCCGTTGCCGCCTTGACTAATATACTTATCCCCTGCCTCAATTCTTTCTGTCATCGGCATATCTTCACACATGATGATAAGCTTTAAACACATCATATATGTTTCTGCCTGATGTTTTTCCATCATGCAAAAGCTATCACGGATTTTGAAGCAAGCTTTACTTGCCTTTATAATCATTGTCAAGGCCGTTGCAGCAGCACCAACAACTGCTAAAAATGTTCCAATATCAATTAATTGCATCCACTTCACCTCATCAAAAGCCTTTTTTATCAATCCAGCCTGTGACTGCATTTATTTTTCCTACGTTTGACGAAGAATTTGTAATTTTAATTCTTCCGTTTGAAATAGCTGTATCCCAAAGATAATATGTACCGCTAATTGAACTTGCTGCTTTCGGCGCAGTTGAACTTACATACAAGTTGGCTTTTGACAGTGTGATTTTTTGCCCTGTTTTAATTGCAACAGGAGAGGCAGGCTTTGTCGCTGCTTTATGGGCTGCCTTAGGAGTTGTTTGTTGTGTAGAGGCTTTTGCAGATGCAGTGACAGCAGCAGGCTTTGTCCAACCATTATAGCCGCCGTTCTTAATGATCGCAGGATATTCTCTGTAAAAAATATCATCATCAAACGTATGACCGTTAATTTTTAGGTTATCACAATCCTGCCAAATTCCGTATCCATGCGTATATTGACACGTTGAGTTCCATTGTGCTACCCATTTATCATATGTAGCTAATACGGAAGAATTCAATTGATTATCAAGCCATGATAAGCTTGCATACAATGCCACATAATAGCCTGATTTTGTTAGCGCAGATAAAAACGTATTGCAAATATCAACAAGAGCTGCATTTGACGGCATACCATTCTTTTTCTTATAGCCGTCTGCATCCTCCATATCAAGTGCAATCGGCAGAGTCGGTTTTTTGCCTTTCAATAGTCTCAAGGCATGATTTGCTTCGCTTTGAGCGTCTGCTGTGTTAAGTGCATAAGAATACAAATATGCGCCCCAATCAATACCCAAACGCTCACATTCAGAAACGTTTCTTGCAAATTGTGAATCGTCCTGAGAAGCAATATCGCTTCCAAACCCAAGACGTAACATTGCAAATTTAACACCTGAAGCTTTTACTGCATTCCAATCAACAATTCCGTTGCTTGCTGAAACGTCTATACCTTTATAAGTTGCCATGATTTATACCTCCGTTTAAATTTACTCTTCACACAAAGCAAGATTATTCTTTTGGTAAAACCTTACTACATGATTTGATGTTACAAGTTTTACTGTGTAAAGGGTATCCTCCTGATTTTCAACACCCGAAAGGTTGAATTGCAATATTGAAGCATATCCTACATTCAGTAGAGTTTCATCAAAAAACCTTTTGTTATTGTTTCTGTTATGTCATGTACCATTTATAAATACTCCATCATAAATTATTTCCCGCCCCAATAGGAGCGGGATATATGAATAAACTATTCAATATTTGAATAATTTAATTATTATTGTTGAGGTAGCGCTTGTTGTTGGACTTTCATTGTGCACTACCTCTGAATTATCTTTTCCACACTTCAATTTTTGTACCAGCTAAAAACGCATTTCCAGAATTATCAGTACTCTGCGGAATATTAATAACAATATTATTAATTATACTATCATTTCCAAGCACATCAAAAGTTGTATCGCATGAACAAAATCCGCTGTTTTCACACAAATATGTATATGATACATTCCATGCCCCGCCATTATATACACCATCAATCACAAATGTTGCAGCGTCTGAATCTGATACAAAATTACCTGTATAATAATTACCTCCGCCTAAATGTATTTCTAACGGTGAACTTCCGTTGGTTGAT
Source organism: Bacillota bacterium (assembly GCA_030705695.1). Classification (GTDB taxonomy): domain Bacteria; phylum Bacillota; class Clostridia; order Oscillospirales; family Acutalibacteraceae; genus JAUZPX01. The sequence goes on along the minus strand of JAUZPX010000073.1, from coordinate 131 downwards.
TTAACATTAGTAAGCTTAATACAACATTCCGTTGTAATACCAAGCAGATTATTCACAATATAATCTCTGGTTAAATTAATAGCCTGTAGATTACTTCCTAAAGTTTGTTCCCAAACTTTTTCTAGTTTATC
>JAUZPX010000072.1 GCA_030705695.1 Bacillota bacterium | reverse complement strand
TGACAGTATGCGAACATATTGGTGCTGATTACACCGGTACAGGTGTCAGAATAGCAATCTGCATTAACAAACCTACACGTTGTCGGGTCATAATAACGAGACTGCAAATAGTACAAGCCAGAATCTGAATCATACACATATCCGCGGTAACGAATCGGGTTAATCAGCGCTATGCTTGTTGTGTCGGTAATAGTGTTGCCGCTTGCGTCTTTTACGCTTAACATCTAATTTTGCTTTATGTAGGTTTACGCCCAAGGTACAGAAATCTTCTACACCTTAGGCGCTATAACTGCTCATAATTTATGGTTTGATTTTCTCCAAATTTGTACCATCTTGGTTTATACGATATAAATTTGGATATTCATTTGCTTCATAGAAATAAATTTTATTATTTGCAATATAAATTGATCCAACTTGTGCTTTATATAACAATTTATTGCAAGAACCATCCAATTTCATTTTGTAAAGCCAATCATTTTTATCGGTGTAATACATCCAACCGCCCGATATATTCATATTCTTTACATAATCATTTTTAAGCGGAGTATAAATCATTTTATCTGTCTTTGTAGATAAATTGTATTCATACATTGGATTGCTTGAACCGTATTCCTCTATTGAACCTTTAGAATGATAGAAAACATTATTGCAAAAAAATTCTTTATAATAGTCGTGACCAGGATCTTTAAGAACAAATTCTTTATTGTTCCCATTAATATCTACTCTGTACCAAGCACCAATTGCAACATTATCTTTTGACCTTTTCTCTGTATCAAAATAGTAAAAATATCCTGAATCGTAATAAAAATTGGAAATATTCTGATCTTTTGCAAATTGTTTTGCATTTTTTCCGTCAAGATCTGCCGTCATTATTTTACCGCTATTATCTAAATAATAAATACAATTATTTTCTATAAAATATTCATCGGAAATCGGTCCGATAAATTCAGTTTTTTGGGTCCGTAAATTATAGCAATACAATTGACCTGACGGATTAAAAGAAGCAAATTTGTATTCATGTAATAAATCGTAGTAAATGTGTTCTCCAACAACACTCATGCGCCCGGAAACCTGAGCACCTAAAATTTTTTCAGCATCAAGATTTGTGATCTTCATTCCAAAAATTCTATTAGATTTTGAAAAAGGCATAAAATATATCCAACTGGTATTTTGATTCACAAAAAATACAGTATCCCCTTGGCACGCAACTTCACCGCCGTTAAAGATATTTCCGGTTGTATTTCCCTCTTTATTTGTTGGTTCATCAGAATACAAATTTTTTACCGATAAACGGCTGAAAATCCAGATTACCACAACGATAATCAACACCAAAAAAATAGCTAAAACTATAATGCGTGACTTAGATTTTAACAAAGTAAACACCTCACCATTTTGTTCCGGTTAACCAACTATCACCATAAATATTTCCTAAAGAATTGAATACAAGGTTAGGAACACATATCTGCCACTCTATATTAATATAATGATCTAAATTTTTGTGGAAGTTCTTAGCTCCACAAGAGCCATAATCCAATATTTCCAATGAGATATCCAAACAGTTATGAAAAGACAAAGAGTAATTGTCTCCATGATTTTCTAAGGAAACAGCATCATAATATGATTTTGTAAAATCTCCCTTGAAATAAATATAACCGTTATATCCATCTTTAGGATCACCATTCCAACCTGCACCATATAATGGCTCAAATTCCGAATCACTTCCATTAGTTTCAACACCATTAGAGTGGGGCTGATTCGACTTGATATATCTATTAAGTCCCCTTAATTTATATTTCCAGCTATTCCAGTCACAATTAGGAATAATTGAAATTTGAATTAGCCCTCCGCAATAAATATAGTTCCAATGACTATTAGCGTAGACTAATAACGAAACATGACCAGCACCTTTTGCCCCATCAGAATTAACAATTAGATATGCATCCTTACCATCAGGATCAACATCCATAACTGCATTATTATCGCAATACGCAAACATATTAGTACCGACTAAACCTGTTTGAGTATCAGTATAAACATCCTCATTAACAAACCTACACGTTGTCGGGTCATAATATCTGCTTTGCAGGTAGTACAAGCCGCTTTCGGTATCATACACATACCCACGGTAACGAATCGGGTTAATAAGCGCTACGCTTGTTGTGTCGGTAATAGTGTTGCCGTTGGCGTCTTTAACGCTTAACAGCTTGCCCCAGGCATCGCAGGTATGTATGCTAACGCCAAATGCGTGTTAGTCCTACACATTGGATGATTTTTGTCGAGAAAGAGTTATGGAGTATTCTGTTGCAAACTTGATAAGTCATCCGTACTTGAAAGATTTTCGGTATATGTTTTAAAAGTGTTTTGATTTAAGACGGTATCTTTTTCAGTTGTTTTCGTTATCCATTTGTCTGATTTCTTTTTAATATCAAAATGGATATCAACGTTTGCCACATTATACCAAAACCGATTGTAGTAGTTGAAATAGATGATTTTTGCTGGTAACTCTTTGCTTATAGAATTATTATTTAATAACAACTTAAAAAAATATATACCATATGATCCCCCTTTTGTTGAAAAGTTTATACTTCCATCATCATTAGATGATACTGAAACGTGCTCTTTACTATCTCTAGAACATGTAAAACTATTAGAATCAATTGTAGCAGGTTTTCCATTTATTGTTATGGAAACCGTTCCCTTTATTCTGTCAAACGGATATATTTTGTAATATAAAGGTTTATATGAATATATAGTTGCTGAAGCAATTGAAAATATTGCAAATAATACAAGAATAGTTAATATTATTTTCTTGTGTTTTTTCATAGACTAATCCTCGTTTCGTAAACACTTAAATGTTTGTTTTAAAGCATATATCTTATTTTATTACTGTTTTTACATAATTATTTTCTTTTTTACATAGGATTAGTCATTTTCACTTCTATTATCAGAATAATAAGGTGCTTCCCAAGCAAAATTTGTTGCGTAAGATTGACCTGTACTAATGTCATAATAAAAGATATTCCATCCATATCCACCTAATTGAGGATTGTTTGACATCCGCGCATAATATTTGTTCAAATATGAGGAATAATCGAAACTTACTCCTCCATCACAAGCTACGACACGGCATTTGAAAGCTTTTGCAAACTTAGAAGCAATGCTATTTCCAGCAAATGATCCTGCATCACAAGCAATAATAAAAAGGTAAGTAGTAATAAGCTTCCACTTTAATTGTTTAGTATCAGAAAGTGCTTGATAATATGGAGATTTAGCATAAGCAAAATCAAGTTCACTATAAGTATTATTTGTTTTGCTACCGTGAGCAAATATGAAAACATTATTAACTCTGCTAGGCATATTATTCCAAGCATTGATAAATTCCTGTAATGTTCTAATATACACAATGGTTGCTTTTGTGCTATCATAATAACCTGAATTTTTCGCTTGGTTTTTGAAGCCATATGTAGTCTTGCCTATGTTATTATCAACATAACATATCACATAACAACTACCAGAAGTATAGATACCGAGTTCAGTAGATGTTTGATTGTTATTGACATTATGCTGATAAAATGAAGATGGAGCATTTCCTCTTTTATCAACAAGATTGACAGAGTTGTTATTACAGTAAGCAAACTCATTTGTACCAATAAGTCCTGTTTTAGTATCACAAACGTTGTCCGCATTAACAAACCTACAAGTAGTCGGGTCATAATAACGAGACTGCAAATAGTACAAGCCGCTTTCGGTATCATACACATACCCACGGTAACGAATCGGGTTAATAAGCGCTACGCTTGTTGTGTCGGTAATAGTGTTGCCGTTGGCGTCTTTAAAGCTTAACAGCTTGCCCCAGGCATCGTATGTGTAGGTTTTTTTATGTAGGCTTACGCCCAAGGTACAGTTTGTTTGCTATACCTTGGGCCAAATAATTTTTATAGCCGTTCTATGGCTTTGTAAATTTATCCTTTTGATTGAAAATTTCTTGGTCTTTCTTTGGCAAATCTTCAAGATTTGTTTTTTGAATTATTTTCCCATTTTCATAATTTAACACAGTATAATCCCATTGCCCTACAACATAGGCGTATGGTGAGATATCCCTGTATAAATATACATCCCTTTCAATTGTTTCTTGATTATTGTTATTTTTCAAAGGAAACGTATTTATTGAAGATCTATAAATTTGATAAGTGCCATCTCCAAATGCATATTCGGTATCCCTTCCAGTTTGATATTTCATATTATCTTTACATGAAACTAATAATGTGAAAAAAACTAGTAAGAAAATATACCATCGGATTTTATTTTTTTTCATAAATTTAAATAATCTCCTTTATTGAAATAATTAAACTTAATAATGTTACTAAATTGAGATTTATACTGCTGGCTTTAAAACATATTGCAATATTTTTTAGAAAAACTTTACTTTGATAACGGAAAAATGCACATGCAATACAAAAAAGCTTTTTTATGTTTTTATGTTCTGATTATAAATATTGTGTCTTGCTCAGAGCAAATGGAATATAAAAACTAATATTAATGCTGTAATTCTGTATATATCCTTCAGTTTGATCTGCAACTGCCATATTATTCCCCAAAATAGCTAAAGTTTTCATCCAACTACCTTTATAAAAATTCCAATCAGTTGCAAAATCATAATAATCATAAATAATAATTTGAAAATATGCAATACCCTGTATATATACCTTTTCAGCCTGTATTATACAGTTATGAAGCGCACCAAATAAATCCCCACCACTAAATGTCATTGTATCCATCCAAATATGCCAACGAGAATCCGTAATATACTCTGCACAGTAATAATGACATTCTAGAAAAGTTATTTCTGTTTTAAATTCACTTGAATTTTTAATTTCATTAACAAGATCGCTTGAATTTTCGTCATTAAGATATAAATCTGATGGGTGATTTTCAAGAGAATGTGCCATAAAATTCGCTGACCAATTCCAACCGATTGATTTTAAACCGCTCACCACTAATTGCCAAAAGCCTCTTTTATCTACTTTTGTCGTACGCAAACCATGATGTACTATATAAAATGATGTACCTTGAGGATCATAATTACACACAGGATTATTCTCGCAATAAGCAAAAGTATTTGCCCCAAGAACGCCACTATTAATTTGGCTGTCCGCATTAACAAACCTGCAAGTGGTAGGGTCATAATAACGTGACTGCAAATAGTACAATCCGCTTTCGTTATCATAAACATAACCACGGTAACGAATCGGGTTAATAAGCGCTACGCTTGTTGTGTCTGTGATGGTATTGCCGCTTGCGTCTTTTACGCTTAACAGCTTGCCCCAGGCGTCGTATGTGTAGTTTGCAACAATGGTTCCGAAAGAATCAAGTATCTTTGTTACGTCGCCCTGTTGGTTTTTAATTAAATAATCGTTAAAGCTGCTGTTATCATATCTTAGTGAACTTACCGTTCCATCATCACCGTAGAAGAAGTGCATTACATGGCCGCTCGGTGTTACAAGTGATGTAAGATTACCGTTATCGTCGTAATAATATAATGTCGTAGAACTGTTTACGGTCTTGCTGGTGCGCAGTCCGTTCGGGTCATATTCATATGATATACTATTACTGCCTTGTTGTAAAGTAGCAAGCTGACGTCCGTTTTTCCATGTCATTGTCATGCCGTCACGGTAAGTTGTCGGATTTCCGATGTTATCGTAACTAAGCGTTTGACCGTTGTAGGTAGTTAGCTTATCCTTCCAGTTTGTATCACCATAGCTATTACTTAATGTTGACGTCGGGGTACTTGACGTACGGTTTCCGCTGGAATTAATCGGGTATGTATCAACTTGAGTGATGTTTCCCCCTGTATTATATGTGTAATATTTCTCTGTCAGCTGTACATAATCTTTTTCACTTTGAAGCTCATTTAAGCCATCGTAAGTATAGCTCGACCGTAACGTCCCATTTTCGCTGACTGTAAGGATATTCCCATTGTTATCGTAAGTATATGTATATCCTATCAGATTAGTGCCGTTACTCGTATAATTTATACCAGAAATCAAATTCGATGTCTGATTTGTTCCGTTCCCGGCAACATATGTGTAGCTCTTATCAGGAGAAATAATCGAAGGTCCATAGGCGGTAACAGTGTGGACATCGGTTACTCTTCCGAAATTGTCTGAAGTTGTCGTAGTTTTAAATGAATCGTCTGTTTGTACAGGGTTTGCGGTTGTCGGGTCTGTGCTAGTTTGGCTTGAGAACGTTTGACCGTTAATAGACGTTGTCGTATTTGTTCCCAATGTTGTAGGTTGATAATATTCTATGCCTGTTTTCGCACCGGAGTAGATTTTTCTTAGAAGAGTACCCTCGCCGTCATAGACATAATCGGTTGTTATTCCGTTGGCGTTGTCAATCATTCTTGCAACCTGATTTTTGTTGTTGTATACATAGGTGGCAAGCTGAACATTGTTTGTATCAAGAACTACTGTAACTCTGTCATAACGGTCATATTGATAATGAATAGTTTGATTGTTTCCATACGCTGTTTGTGTTAAATCGCCGTCATATGAAGCGTATGTATTAGTTGCTAGGGTTTGTGTACCGACATTTGTCGTTATAATATTGCCCCATACATCATACGTAAAGCTGTAATTAAAACTGTTATGATTGATAGTTGTAAGTTGTCCATATGAATTATACGAATATGTATTTTGTACGGTACCCGTGCTGTTGCTGACTGCCGTTGTTTTATAATTGTAAGGATTATACGTGTAATTTTTAACATTTCCGTTTTGGTCTGTAATTGTAGTTGCAAGTCCGTTGTTTGAGTTTACGCCATAGCTTGTTGTTTTTCCGCTCTCATCCGTCTGGCTTGTTATGTATTGACCTGTTGAATCATAAGTTGTCACCGTATGCATATATGGCTGTGACGTATCGACCGTTTGAGTAATAGGATTTATCATACCGGTATCGTTGGAAACTCCTGTTGGTGAAGTGCTTGTCACTGAGCCAAAATACGGGGTTGTATCCAGTTGTGTTGGTGCCTGTGTTCCAGTTGTAGTCGGTGCATCTGTTGAAGTAGCACTTACAGCGTTAACTTGCGTGCTTATATTCACCATTGCATTGCCCAATGTCATAGTATTTGCATTTTTGAAATATTCGTAACTGTATGTTATTTGTTGAATAACTTTATCATGTTGGTATGGCTCGACAGAAAAAGCAATTTCCTGTGTTGTTGAAGTATCAGGGTTAAAAGATTGAAAATGATTTTCGGTTGTTGCATCAGAATACGTTACTAATACATTTATTCCGAAAGCACGAGAGCTATCGCTGGCAAGCGGAACGGAATTCGCACTTGCAGTACCATAAATATTAAAATTAACATTTGACTTGTTAACTTGGATTGTTTGGGGATCAGTTGCCTGTGTTGTTGAACCGCCCAGGAGTGTAGTTGACGCACCGTTACCCCAAGCGTTGCTTCCTGAAAAATCACCGTTTTCTAAAGCATTATAGCTGTTCATGCAAGATGCTTGTTCTAACTGCATACAGTCAAACCATGCTGTGCCTTGGGCGTTGTATACGCCAAAATCAACACGAATTTGAGTTGTATTTGTCGGGGCAGTTCCTATTACGAATATTCTTTGCCAATCGTTCGTGCCTGTTGTCCCCACAGGAGAAGTAGCCGATGAAATAACGCTGTTGTTGCTGTTTAGGAAGTCCATTCTCACCACAGCTCCGCCATTTGTGGCAGAAGCGGAAACGCTGCTTGTTTTTACATAAGCAGAGAGTGTGAAATCTTTTCCGTTAACAGCACCTGTTGAAACAGTTTTGTCATACCAGTTTGAAAATTGTGTTGAACCGGTATTCGTTATTTTCAAAGATTTCGAGCCTAAGAATGCGGTTGTAGTATCTACTGCAAACGTTCCGGCAGCACTGCTGTCCCACGTTGCTGTGCTGTATGTACTTCCTCCGCTTTCAACCGATGAATCACTTATATAGTTTTTTGTGTATTTTTCCGATGCCGAATAGCTCACTGCACCTGTTGTTGAGTTATTAACACTTCCGATAGAGCCGTCATCAGCTAGAACCTGTACAGTACGTCCTGTGTTATCAAATTGAAATGTTTCGGTTCTGCTATTTCTGTCTGTAAATGTCGTTGCGTTATTAAAACCATATGACATGGTCATGAAATTTGCAATATTATTGCTACCGTCAATTTCGTTTGCGCAAGTTACCTGCCCGGTTTGTGTATCATAGTTATAGCTCACACCGCCCGAATATGACGAGACAGATCCTTTGTAGACATTAGTCAGGTTGCCGTAATTTTGATAAACAAATGAAGCTTTCTGATTATCTGGGTATGTAATTGAAGTCATTTCACCTGTCTGATTATTTACAGTATATGACGCATCATACGTAAAATAATAATTTCTGTTATCAAAATCTGTAATTTGTGTGACTACAGCTTTTCCGTTATTTGTACCGTAAGTAAATGTTGCTGCGGTGCTGCCTGTTGCATCTGTAATTGATCCTAAAACAGTTTGACCTGTCGGTGTGTATGTGGTGGCATTATATGTTGTTGTGTTTCCATTACTGTCTGTATCGGACTGAATATATCCGCCTGTCCCATCTGAATTTGGAATTGCAAAACTCAGTATATCACCGAAAGTGGTGTCCATTTCCAAATATGTTGAGTGAACTTTAATTACACTCCCTGAACTGTCTTCATCTTCATAATCTGAGTTTGTACTATTATATTTATAATATGTTCTTTGCCCATCTCCGCTTGTAAATACATATTGATAGCCTAATGCTTGCAGGCTGGCGCTTGGCAGATCAATTCTTTCATCGAAGTTGAATTGCCAGCCATAACCTGATGGACAAAATCCTATTCCTGCTGTGTTATACAGAACTTGGTTATATGTTAAACTTGCTGAAACTGGATTTTTTGATCCAGTTTGGCTAAACAGATTCTGTGTCACAGTCAGATTTCCCGTATAGTCATTAATTGAACCTGTACCGTTTACGCCAGCTGGATAAGTATGTTTTGTCATATAGCTTTCTGTTCCGACGAAGTTGCGATAAGAGAACAAGAAAGTAGGACGATAAGACGTTGTAGAATTATTAATTGAACAATAAGTCATAACATCCTGGCTCTGTGTATCTAATAATATACCATAATTTGCAAAAAAACCACTATACCACTTTTTTGCAAGAGTAGTAATATCCCAAGACTTTACAACATTCATATCCGCCCTTGCATTAACAACATAGTCCAATACAGTACTGTCAAAACTTGGTTTTGTATTCCATGTTACAGTTGAATCCCACGAACTTGTTATATTATGAGCATTTACTGTTGTATTTGTAGAGATTGACGTAGTTAGGTTAAGTTTTGCGCTTGTTAATACGTCTCCTGCACTTAGCGAAGGCAAACTTGTTACCTTAATAAGCCCGTATGCCGGTCCTGTTCCGACACTTCCTTCGACAGTTATCCTCGAGCTGCTTGCATAGTTATTTGACGGAGCACCTGAAAGCACAAACGAGCTCGTAATTGAACCATCGCTTGTAACCGTAACATCAGGGTCAACAGATACAGGGTAAGCACGTTTCGAATCACTTAGCCATTTGCTGTCTGCTGTTATCTTTACTGAAAGTTTACTACCCTTATTGCTTACTATCGATAAGTTGACAGCTTCACTTACAGCTCCGCTTGCATCTGTCATCATTGGTGCTGAAATG
>JAUZPX010000071.1 GCA_030705695.1 Bacillota bacterium | reverse complement strand
GTAATTTTTTTTAACTCATAATATTTATTAATCTTCACAAATTGTTAAATAAATATTGTGATTCTGAAGCACATATGGTATAATATGGAAAATAGGAGGAGAAGTTATGAAAAAAATAGTTATTACGATTATTTTACTTGCAATTACTTTTTCATTCGCATCATGTGGTGACAATTCAAACAATCAAAGTTCTGAAACAACACTAAAAACTTCGTCGGTTTCAACAGAAAAAGACGCTGCCCAAGCAACAGTTGCTACACAAACTGCAAAAACACTGGATGGTCTTATTTCTTATTTACAAGGAAAAGGGTTAATTAACGAGGAAAAGGAACAGATGAGTGCTGATCTTGTCGGAGCAAAGACAGGATATAAGTTTCACACGTCAAAAGGAGATGTTGAATTATATTATTATGATATATCAAATTTAACTTCTGCCCAAAAAACAATTATTAACACCATAAAATCATCGGGGACAATTGATATGTCAGGAATAACAATAACAATAACTGCTTATAAAGAACCATTTTTGCTTATTTGTGATGATTGTTCAAACGAATCGGCAATTAAAGAAGTTTTTAACGCTTATTAAAATTTTAAAGCTTTTTTGCTGCATTTTTACATAATAAAATCAAAACCGCATTATAAGCTTTTAACAGCTTTAAATGCGGTTATTTTTTATGATTATAATTATTAAATAAGTTTTCTATTCTACTCGTATGTATCCATTTTTCTAAGCGACGGGAAAAGCTTCATCCATATCATTACAACGCAAATTGTCCCTACACCGCCTATAAATGCGGCAGGTACTGTACCAAAAATTGAAGCGGTTAATCCTGATTCAAATTCTCCAAGCTGATTCGATGTACCAATAAAAACCTGATTTACCGAATTAACACGTCCTCGCATTTCATCAGGTGTTTTAAGCTGGACGAGCGACGAACGTACAACAACACTTATAACATCTGCACCTCCCAGAACAATCAAGGCGACTAAAGACAGATAAAACGAAGTCGATAACGCAAAACAAATGGTTGCAAGTCCGAATATAATTACAGCAATAAACATCTTTGTTCCGACTTTATGCCGAATTGATATACGAGAAATAAGAAGTGATACAATAAAAGCACCGATTGCAGGAGCAGAACGCAATATTCCAAGACCAATCGAACCGACTTTTAAAATAGTCGATGCGTATACTGGCAAAAGAGCCGTTGCGCCTCCAAACAATACAGCAAAAAGATCTAATGAAATAGAACCTAATATTTCAGGACGGTTTTTAATAAACACCACGCCTGCAAGCATGGACTTTAAAGTAACAGGTTCTCGCTTAAAATCATTGCTTAATACTTTTACAAACAAAATCATTATACATCCGATTGCAACGGATACAGAAGCCGAAAAATATACAACATTTGCACCAAAGGCATACAAAATGCCGCCTGCCGCCGGTCCTATAATCGTAGCAGCCTGAAACCAGGTTGCATTGAGTGCAGCTGCCTTTGTAAGCTCTGATCGCTCTACGATTCCCGGAAGAATAGATTGCATAGAAGGACCGCTAATTGAATTTACCGCTCCGATAATAAATGCAGCCACAAGAAGCATGTTTTCATTAATCATCCCAAAAAGACTTGTTAGTCCAAGAAATAGATAACACACACATAAACATAGTTGGCATAAAATAACTACCATTTTACGATTAAAATGATCTGCAATATAACCTGAGATAAACGTCATTAAGAACAGCGGTATAAATTGCATTAATCCAACCATGCCGAGCAAAAAAGTTGATTTTGTCAAGGCATATATTTGCCAGCCAACTGCAATAGTAAGTAATTGCGACGCAAACACAAATGCAGTACGTGAAACAAGAAAAAAGCGCAGAGAAAGCTTTTGCTTTTGAGTATTCACAACCAGACTCCTAACATTATGAGAAAACTCCGTACAACCTAAGGTGTTGTACGGAGTTTTGAATTTGGTCCGAGTAGCGGGACTTGAACCCACGGCCTCTTGACCCCCAGTCAAGCGCGCTACCAGCTGCGCCACACCCGGATAGATTTTTATTATACCAAAAGTCGACTTTGCTGGCAACCCAAATGCAAAATAAAATTTAAAAGGCTGCCAACAAATGTCGAAATTAATTCAAATTATTTATCGTTGCCAAAGAACTTATCATAAATTGCACTTACTGCTTTGTCAGCATCCTCTTCTGCAATAAGCACGGAAACTTTGATTTCACTTGTGGCAATCATGTGAATATTAATCTGCGAGTCGTACAACGCTTCAAACATCTTTGAAGCAACACCTGCATGGCTCTCCATACCTGCACCGACAATTGATACTTTTGCAATTTTATCATCATATAAAACGCCTTCAGCTTCAATCGTGCTGAGATAATTCTCTAAAATTGAAACTGCTTCTTTTCCTTTTCCTCTGGCAACAGTAAAAGAGATATCCTTTTTGCCATCGCGGCCGATCGACTGCAAAATAACGTCAACATTTATATCCTTTGCCGAAAGCTTTGAAAACATTTTAAAGGCAAGACCCGGACGATCGGGTACTCCTGTAATTGATATTCTTGCAACATCGGTGTCTTTTGCTACTCCGCTTATAAGTGTATTCTCCATTTTTGCTTTCTCCTTTACAATTGTTCCGGGTTTACAGGTAAGACTTGAAATAACCTCAAGCTCAATATTATATTTCTTTGCCATTTCCACGCTTCTGTTATTTAAAACTTGTGCTCCCAATGTAGCAAGTTCAAGCATTTCATCATATGAAATCTCATCAAGTTTCTTGGCACTCGGAATTTTGCGCGGATCCGCAGTATATACGCCTTCAACATCAGTATAAATCTGACATAAATCAGCATGCATTGAAGCGGCAATCGCAACAGCACTTGTATCTGAACCGCCTCTGCCGAGAGTCGTAACATCATCGTACTTGTTTATACCCTGAAATCCAGCTACAATGATAATGTTCTTCTTATCAAGCTCTTTTTTCATGCGGTTTGTATCAATTTTCTTAATTCGAGCAGAAGAATACACAGATGATGTTGCAAACCCTGCCTGCCATCCTAACAAAGAGACAACCGGAAAACCAAGTTTTTCGATTGCCATCGCAAGCAGCGCAATAGAAATTTGCTCTCCGCTTGAAAGCAGCATATCCATTTCACGCTTAGAAGCATCAGGATTTATCTCTTTTGCTTTTTCAATCAAATCGTCAGTAGTATCTCCCTGAGCAGAAACTACGACAATTACGTTATTACCTTTCTTATATGTATCTGTAACGATTTTCGCTACGTTAAATACACGCTCTGCATTTGCCACAGAGCTGCCCCCAAATTTCTGGACAATCAAACTCATTGTTATACCCCTTTATTTCTCAAAGTGATGCAATGCGAATTTTAGAAAGGACGGTAACTCCCTTTTCTTCCAAAGAAGCAATGCTCTTTAATAAATTTTTATAAGAATCTTCACAGGTGACAAATGCGAATTCTTTGTCTTCTTCCCCATCACGGTAAATACGCTTTATATGTGTAAGTGCATTTTCAGAATCCTTAAATGCTTGTTCCTTATTATCTGATTCACAACGGACATAAAGCCTTGTGAAAGATTCACCGAATGGAAGCACATCTTCAGGTTTTCCATCAGCCCAGAACAGATATTTACGTGCATGCTGATGCTTAACACAGTCAATAACATCAGCTACAACCGCACTGGCTGTCGGAAGTTTTCCTGCGCCCTTTCCGTAAAACAGTACATCCCCAGTGGCATCTCCACGAACCATAATACCGTTAAACACATCGTCAACGCTTGCAAGCTGCGAATCACGGCTAATAAGCATCGGAGCAGTTACAATATCCATCTTGCCGTTATCAAGCATTTTTACTCGACCAATCAGTTTAATCACAGAACCGAAAGCCGCAGCATATTCAACGTCTTCAAGCGTGATATTAGTAATCCCTTCCGTATATACGGTTTCAGGATAAACGTGCTTTCCGAATGTCAACGATGCTAAAATACAGATTTTGCGGCAAGTATCGCCGCCTTCAACATCGGCAGCAGGATTACGTTCCGCATAACCAAGGCTCTGAGCCAAGGACAGTGCATCTTGAAAATTCATTTGTTCACGAATCATTTTCGTTAAAATGAAGTTAGTCGTTCCGTTTAAGATTCCGATAATTTCATCAACTTCATTGGCTGCAAGGCATTGGCTTATAGGTCTGATAATGGGGATTCCGCCGCCAACGCTAGCCTCAAAAAGAAAGTTTACATTCTTTTCAAGAGCTATTTTCAAAAGCTCTGCGCCTTTTGCGGCAACAAGCTCTTTGTTTGATGTAACAACACTTTTACCGCTCTCAAGGCAACGTTTGACATAATCAAAAGCAGGTGTGAGCCCACCCATAACTTCAACAACAACTTTTACTTCGTCGTCGTTTATTATGTCATCAAAAGATTTAGTAAACTTATCGGCAAGAGGGCTGTCAGGGAACTCACGAATATCAAGAATATACTTAATCTCGATTTCTTCCTGCGCCCGCTTTTTTAAGCCTTCAGCATGTGTACAGATAACTTCCGCAACGCCTGTTCCCACAACGCCGTAACCCATAATTGCGATTTGCATAGATTCACCTCAGTTTTATTCGCTTGATTATATTTAACTATCTATCCCGTCGGCTTGCTTGATGTCGAAGTTTTTGACGAGGTTGTATTATTGTTGCTGTTTGAAGAAGTACTTCCTTCGCTTGATGTTGAAGCAGTTGAAGATGTTGACGAGGTTGATGAACTTGAAGAACTGCTTGACGAGGTAGTATTGTCGTTTGATGAATCATAACCGCTGTATTCATATGGCGGCATATTATCCTTTGTGTACCACCCCTGTGCCGTACCTGAACCGGAAGAAGTCGTCAACTTTCCCGTGTAAATATCATAATTTGCAGATATGACATCCTGCGCAAAATCGTAATCTTTCTTGGAACTTTTATTTTTCAGATAATATTCCATAACTTTTTTGAATGACGTACTTGAATTGGCTCGTCCGTTAATGGAAATAGTATCCGAAGAATCAAAACCATTCCAAACAGCCATACAACAATAAGGAGAGGCACCGATAAACCAGGAGTCTTTATATTTGTCGGTTGATCCTGTTTTACCTATAATATCCCAATCAGACCCCATATAAGCACGCCAAGCTTGTGTATATCGGTCATTGACGGCATTTACAACATTATAGCGAAGAAGCTTGTTCATAATAGTTGCTGTTTCTGGAGAATAAGCTTGCTTTGGGATTTCATCGCGGTTATCTAAAATTACGTTATCGTTGTTATCTGTTACATAATAATATGTGTACGGTGCATAATAACGTCCACCACTGCCTAGATATGCCGTAGCTGCACACATTTCACGTACGGTAACTCCGCCTGTCATTCCTCCGATAGACAAAGCGCCTGTGTTCTTCGAGTCTTGCTCGGCACTAAGATGAGAGAATCCAAGCATGGAAACAGCCTGGTTATATGCAGCTTTCGTTCCGATTGAATTGTTCATCAATTGAACAACTGGGCAGTTTGCAGACCATTCAATTGCCTTCGGTACAAGCATTGACCCCCTATATCCTGAATACCAGTTGACAGGTCCCGCAGAACCGTCGGAATAATAATTCTTCATAGGTTCGTCGGTAACAGTTGAAGAGTAATAAATACTCTTGTTTTCAAGAGACATTGGATATACAATTATCGGTTTAATTGTTGATCCGGGCTGTTGCGGTGAATTTGTAGCTCTGTCATACAAAAGATTACCGTTCTTTTTTATTGAACTTCCTACAGTTGCAATTATTCTGCCTCTGAAGTCCATCAAGACCATACCTGTCTGTAAACCCGGGTCGTCTGATTTATCTATACTTGTAGCCACTTTTTCCATGTATGTCTGAGTATCAACATCCATAGCGCTGTAAATTTTCAAACCTTCAGAGTAAAGCATTGAAGCTGCTGTATCTTCATTAATATTCAGTTTAACGGAAAGATCACGTTGAACATCGCGGAACAGTGCGTCAATATACCAATTTTGAGTTGTATTTGTGCTTTGCGAACTGCTTCTGTCAATGGTATAACCGACAAATGTCATTGTCTTGGATTCTTCCATTGCTTGGTCATATTGAGCTTTTGTGATTTTCCCTTGGTCATACATTGCTTTAATAACTGTTTCACGACGGACACGGTTATTATCAGGATATATAAGCGGATCATACTTAGAAGGATTTTGTGTGATACCTGCAATTGCAGCACACTGTGCGATATCACAGTCTTTAATATTTTTATTAAAATAAAGGTTTGCGGCAGCCTGACATCCGCAGGTTCCGTTACCGAAAGGAACAGTATTTAAATAAGCTTCAAGAATTTCATCTTTTGAGTATTGTTTTTCTAAATTAAGTGCACGGAAAATCTCACGAATTTTACGGTTTAAACTTACTTCATTATCGTTGCTGATATTTTTTATTAACTGTTGTGTTAGAGTGGAACCTCCATAACTGTTGCTGCCTGAAGATAAATTAAGCACAGCACCGAGTGTTCGCTGCCAATCTACACCGTGATGTTGCCAGAAACGTTTGTCCTCAATGGAGACAATGGCATCTTTCATTGCCTGTGGAATATCTTTATAGTCAACACGAACACGGTTTTGATCCCCATATAGTTTCTGATAAACTTTCGTGTTGCCTTTATCATCTGTTGTATAAATAAAGCTGGTTAAATTCAGCTTTTCGTTTCTTAAATTAATGCCTGTAGGTTCATCGGCAAAACTAAAAATATAAATAATCATAGAGACAGTTACAATTGAGCCTGAAACCAATAAGATAGTAAATGCAGTAATTAAAAATTTCCAAGTGACTTTCAAAGCATCTTTTGCAGCAACCGATGGTTTTATATGCTCTTTCTCATTCAGCTCAATTTCACCTGTCAATTTAGTAATATCAGTCTTCCTCATTGATTTGCAACCTCCTTTGCTTTATTTGCTACATAAGAGATATTATACCATTAATTTAAGAAAAATGGAATATTTTTTTATAATTAAAGCCATGTTTTACAATCTGTTTTTAAAGTCTTCATAATTAAAATTTTTAACAGTTTTTATTGTTTTATTTCTATCGCATAAAAAAATTGACGGTAAACGCATTCCGTTAAACGTATTGTTTTTTACCATCGTGTAAATTGCCATATCGCAAAAAACAAGTCGATCTCCCTGTTTTAGCGGTTCTGAAAAAGAATAATCGCCGATAATATCACCAGCAAGACATGTGGGTCCTGCCAGACGATAAAGGAATTGGTTTTCGCCCTGCTTCCCTGCCTCTATAATATTCGGACGATAAGGCATTTCAATAACATCGGGCATATGGCATTCTGCTGATGTGTCAAGAATTGCGATATCCATTCCGTTCTTCATTGTATCGAGTACACTTGCAACCAAATACCCGGCGTTCAGCGCAATTGCTTCACCCGGCTCTAAATATACTTCAACACCGTATTTTTCTTTAATTGACTTTATGCATGATATTAGTTTTTCAATGTCATAATCATCACGTGTAATATGATGGCCTCCGCCAAAATTAATCCATTTGATTTTATATATGTATTTACCGAATTTTTCCTCAACAGCTTTTAATGTGCGTTCTAAAGTGTCAGCGTTTTGCTCACACATTGTATGAAAAGCAAGCCCAGAAATACCGTCAAGAGAAATATTTTTCAAGTCATTTTCAAAGCTTTCAAGAGTTGTTCCAAGCCTTGAAAAAGTACCGCATGGATTATAAATATCTGTTTCAATTTCGGAATATTCAGGATTAATACGTATTCCGCACTCAATCTCACGTCCGCATGACTGCACCTGATTTTTATATTTTTTCCACTGAGAAATAGAATTAAAAACAATATGGTCGCTGATTTTAACGATTTGCGAAAAATCTTCCTCTGAATAAGCTGGAGAGTACACATGAACTTCTTTACCGAATTCCTCATATCCCAGCTTTGCCTCATATAGCCCGCTGGCAGTAGTACCAGAAAGGTATTTTGCTATAAGCGGATATGTGCTGTACATTGAAAATGCCTTTTGAGCAAGTAAAATTTTACATCCCGTTCTGTCAATAACGCTTTTTAATATTTGAAGATTTTTTATAAGCAAATTTTCATCAACACTATATCAAGGTGTATTTTATTTTTGAGGGTCGAAAGGCAAATCGGAAATATTCATGAATAACTCCTTAAAATCTTTTAGCTTTTAAATTATTCAACAAGGTTCGGAGTAAAGCTCTCGTTCCACGGAAGCCCCCACTTGTTCAATGCATCCATGTACGGATCAGGGTCAAATTCCTCGACATTATAAACACCAGGCTTTTTCCACTTGCCAGTAAGCAACATCATTGCACCTATCATAGCAGGAACGCCAGTTGTGTAAGAAATCGCCTGTGAGCCTACTTCTTTATAGCATTCTTCATGATCACAAACATTATAAAGATAATAATGTTTTTCTTTGCCGTCTTTATTCCCAATAAAAATGCAGCCTATATTCGTCTTGCCTTTTGTGCGTGGTCCAAGTGATGCTGGGTCTGGCAGCACAGCTTTTAAAAATTGCAAAGGCACTATCTTTTTGCCTTCATAGTCAATTGGCTCAATAGAAGTCATAGCTACATTTTCAAGGCATTTCAAATGAGTAAGATAGTTCTGCGAAAATGTCATGAAAAAGCGAATTCTTTTTATTCCTTTAATATTAAGCGCAAGGCTTTCAAGCTCTTCATGATGGAGCAAATACATATCTTTTTCGCCGATTTCAGGAAAATCATAAACTCTTTTTATTTCCATTGGCTCAGTTTCAATCCATTTGCCGTTTTCAATGTAGCTTCCTTTTGCGGAAACCTCACGGATGTTTATTTCAGGATTGAAATTAGTGGCAAACGGATAACCGTGGTCGCCTGCGTTGGCATCTAAAATATCGATATAATTTATCTCGTCAAACTGATGCTTCAAAGCATAAGCTGAAAACACACCCGTAACACCCGGGTCAAATCCGCTGCCGAGAACAGCTGTTATTCCTGCCTTTTCAAACTTTTCACGATATGCCCACTGCCATTTGTACTCAAATTTTGCAGTATCTTCAGGTTCATAATTTGCTGTATCAAGATAGTCTACTTTTGTTTCGAGACAAGCGTCCATAATCGTAAGATCCTGATATGGAAGAGCAACATTTATAACAATCTGAGGTTTATACTCTTTTATAAGCGCAACAAGCTCAGGAACGTTATTTGCGTCCACCTGAGCTGTAGTTACTTTTGTTTTATATTGTTTAACTGATTCTTTTAATGCATCGCATTTTGATTTAGTACGGCTGGCAATGCAGATTTCCTCGAACACATCGTTGTTTTGACAGCATTTATGCACAACAACACTGGCTACTCCGCCAGCACCGATTATTAAAGCTCTTCCCATTTTTATATCCTCCTATAGGCTTGTCCGCAATTTTAAAAATATCATTTATAAATAGCCAATAAAAGCTCTCTTAAAATTTTACATGCGACGGCAGTCGAAACTCCGCTTGGATCATAAACAGGTGCAAGCTCGTTGATATCGAACCCGACAATATTTACGTCCTCTAAAAATGGCAAAACTTGCTCCAGTTCTTTAAACTTGATTCCGCCCGCTTCAGGAGTTCCAGTACCGCAAAATTCTGACGGATCAAGAACATCAAGGTCAACAGTCAGATAAACAGGCTTGCCCTCAAGCTCTTTTAGCGTTTC